>CANPWF010000145.1 GCA_947581885.1 uncultured Clostridia bacterium | reverse complement strand
GGGGGACCCGCCGTGCCGGGCTACCATATCGCGGGAAAAACCGACCTCCTCATCACGTGGCTGTATAAACTCACCATAGAACAGAACGACTACAACCTCGGTGCGGTCATTGGTATCTATACCTTTGTGGCGAGCGCCATATTCTCGCTGATCGCCTATTCGCATACGAGCGCAAATAAAGGAGAGGGGGATTTTCAGGTATGAAAAAAGCAGGCTTAAAGGCAAGGCGCATCACGGGCAATGTCGTTGCCGAGATCGCCCTCATCGTCCTATCCGTCATTTGGCTCATCCCCATCGTATGGATCATCTTGCAGGCGTTCCGCGAGGAGCCGGGCGCGATCACCTATACTTTCTTCCCGCAGGGGCTGACGTTCGATAACTTCGTCCGCCTGTTCCGTGACACCCTCTTTATGCGGTGGTTCGGAAATACTCTCCTCGTTGCGGCGTGCTCGTGCGTTCTCTCTACCCTCATCACCCTCATGGTGGCGTATGCCATGAGCCGTTTTCGTTTCAAAATGCGGAAGCCGTTCATGAAAATTGCCCTCATTTTGGGAATGTTCCCGGGGTTCATGAGCATGGTCGCCGTGTACTACATTTTGAAGGCATTCCACTTGGACGGACAACTCGTCTCGCTCATTCTCGTGTATTCTGGTGGCGCGGGCTTAGGGTTCTACGTCGCAAAGGGGTTCTTCGATACCATCTCCACCTCGCTTGACGAAGCCGCGCGGCTGGACGGCGCGACATCTTGGCAGGTCTTTTGGAAGATCATCGTGCCGCTTTCAAAGCCGATCATCGTGTACACTGCGCTCACGGCGTTCATCTCGCCGTGGTCTGATTTCATCTTTGCAAAGGTCATCCTCGGCACCAACCGCGAGCAGTACACCGTGGCGATAGGGCTCTTTGAGTTCCTCGATACCACCCACAAATCCACCATGTTCACCTGCTTTGCCGCGGGTTCCATTCTCGTGGCGGTTCCTGTTGTCCTCCTGTTTATTTTCTGTCAACGCTATTATGTGGAGGGAATTACGGGCGGCGCAACGAAAGGGTAATATGTAGGCATTTTCGCAAGCCTGACAGAAAGATTGCCTCCCGGACGGGACGCGCTTTCCTGTCGGGCTTTTTCCTTTCCGACCTCGGACAGCACGTCCGAGGTTTTTTGGTCATATTTCCGATTTGTGGAAAAAAGCAGACGGTAGGCTCCGCTTATCACGATATACTGCCGTCAAAATGGTAAAGGAGGAATGGGTGTGAAGGGCACGGCTGAACGTAGGATCAACCTGCTGGTTACGCTTTGTAAGCGTAGGCATGATACTGCGGACAACCTTGCCTTTGAGTTCGGCGTTTCCGAGCGTACGATCCGCAACGATATAGACGTGCTTTCGGTCAATTTTCCCGTTTATACCGTATGCGGACGCGGTGGGGGAATATATCTGTCGGACACCTATCAGTTGGGAATGCAATATCTTACGGAAAAGGAGCGGAAATTATTAGAGGAGATCGTTTCCGCAATGGATGAAGCACAGAAGCCTGTCATGGAGGGGATAATACGGAAATTCACAAAGCCGGGAGGGAACGGATAATGGAATTGAGTGTAATTCGTGCGGATTTGAAGGAGATACGGTACTACTACACACGCAAGACAATGTTTGACGAGGCGGTGAAGATCGTAGGCGGCAATCATATCATGGAGAAAGCGGAACGGTACAATGGGGCGGTCCGTTTTGCGCCGCCGCTTCTCTACGATTTATATGTGGGACTGTATATCAAAGGGTTTACGCAGGAAGCGCTTTCGGCTGAACTCGGATATACGCCCGAATACGTTCAGATGCTACATAAAAGGCTATCATGATTGAAGTGAAATACGTGACAAGTCGATAAGACAGGATAGAATAAAAAAGAGGGAAGATAAAATTATTCGGATTGAAATATTAGTTAACAATATAAGAGATATTATAATTTGACAAACAACATACGGAGGACAAATTTGCGTTTCATCATGAAGTTTTAAAGAGTTTAGAAGTGTTTAGAAATGGGGTTTTGCGCCGCGTACTTGGCATAATATTCGCCATATTGGTTCAGCATACGCGTCCATGGCTTGTCGATCGTAAAGTGGACGATGCGTGGCACTGTGATCTGTGTTACAAAATTTTTCACCTCGGGCATAAAACGCTCGGGGTGATTTGGATTGTTCCATTGAAAGTTCCACGTCGGTGCAATAAGTCCGATATCGCCGCTCAAAGCAAGGTTCAGAACGTCTTGGTCGATGTATCTGAACTGCCGTTGCTCCGCGCTGATCTCTGCCGCTTTCCCAAAGTAGTTCATTCGGTTGAAGCGTTTGCAATCTATCACCATAACGCCGGCATTGATATAGTTCAGATAGGATAGTCCGAGCGAACGGATGTACTCGGCATCATCGGCTGTGGAATAGTTGAGCGCGCCACAAACGGCACGAGAGCTGCTCGCCTCGGATAGAAGCTCGCCGATGTCGCAGTTCACGACGAGATCCACGTCAAGGTAGATGATTTTCCCGAACTTTTCGCCGAAATATTTGGGCAGGAAAAGGCGGTAATAGGATTCTTTCGTATAATGCGCCCAAGTGTAAAAACGGAAATTTTTTGTGCTTTCTTCAAGATCGACGAAACGAATGGTAACGCCATCGGTTTGCAGTGCCGAAAGGAGGCGGATGCTTTTCTCGCTCAAAGAGGAGTAAAAGATATAACGATCAAGAGCATTATATTGAATGCTATGTATGCCACATGCACATAAACAGCGGGAAACACACACTCACATACGAACCTTTGGATAACGGCACCCACAGCGTAACTTGTCACGGTAAAATTATGGGGACGGCGGACCGTTATTGTACATACAGCAAGACCGTCAACTGCGAAGGCACGGAACTCACCTATGACGATGATGAGGATGCGAACAACCACTATACCCTCTGCAAGGACTGCAATACAAAGTTCAACGCCCAGCCCCATCAAGCGCAGGAAAACGGCAAGTGCGAATGCGGCAAAGAGATGGCGGAGCATAAGCATACAGTCCAAGTCGATGTAAATGGCTACTACGACGGAACATGTTCCATTTGCGGCGAAAATCTGTTCTTCACCGTTGATGCGTCCAACTCCGCAAAGATCACCGCTTATGCAGTCCCCGCAGGATATGAAGACATCTACACCAAGGTGAAGATCCCCGAAAAGATCAACGGCGTGACGATTACGGAACTTGGAAGCTCCTTGTTTAACGGAAACAAGATTAAAACTTATGTTGTCACCGAAGTGTATATTCCTGACAATGTGACAACATTGGGGAGCGCAATGTTCGTGGGGATGGGAACCTCCCCCGGGAAAATCAAGGTCGTGATCCTCGGGAAAGGCATAACCGGTTTTGGCGCTACAATGTTTAGTAACAATTCCGTTCTTGAAAAAGTCGTGAGTTTGTCGACCGAATTTGCTCCCAGCAATATATCTCCTGGAAACTCAATTAATTTAAGTGCCAAATTCTATTTCTCCATTACACTTGAAACTTTCAAAGCCGGAATAACCGCTGCGAAATTATCAAGTACAAACCAAGGAAAGTGGGGAGCGATATATCCGAATTGCTATTTCCGCTATGATGATGCAAAACCCCAAGATGATTTTAAGGGCTATGGCGGCGCATGGCACATGGCGGATAGCGGCAACGATGGGGACAAAGTCCTGGATAAGTATGTCGTCGAATACACCGATATCATCAAGACTGCCGCAATTTCACTTGACAGAGGTTATGCTCTGCTTCCCGCATTCAGGAAAACGAAAGGCTAAAACACCGAGGTCTCCTATCATCATAGAGGAAAGAAAATGTTGAAAAAAATATCCATCCGTAACATAGCGCTTGTCATCCTCATTGCGATGTTCTTTGCCCTGCTCATCGCCCTCACCGCTTGCGGCGGGGGCGGGGAGGCGGAGTACTATCTCTCCCTCGCCTCAAATAGTTGGCAGACCTATACCTCCTCTGCCGACATCCCGCAGGAAGCGCATTTCGTAAGAGAGGATACGGCTTACAAGCTCACCGTCTATTTGGACGAGAACGAGCAGTTTACCGTAAGAAAACTCGGCTCGGACGAGAAATTCGGCTATTCCCGCCTCTTCTCCGTCTCCGATGCCCTCATCGAGGGCACGGACGGGAGCATCAGAGCAGCCAAGGCGGGGACGTACGCCCTGACGTTTGACCCCGAGGGCGACCTCGCCTACGAGTTCTCCCAAGAGAAGACCGCGGCCTCCGTCACCATCTCGGCATTTAAGACCGCCATGTGGGTGGGGGGCGTCTACAAGTTCCAAGCCGCCGTCACCTATTCCGACGGCACGGCGGGGACCGATGTCACTTGGACCTCCAACAATGCCGCCGTCTGCGCCGTCTCGGCGGACGGCACGGTGACCGCCCTTGCGCAGGGGACCGCCAAGATAACGGCGGAAGCGGGGGGCGTCTCCGCCTCTGTCGATGTCACCGTCTCACCCAATGCCGCGCCCGCGACGGGCGTCTC
>CANPWF010000144.1 GCA_947581885.1 uncultured Clostridia bacterium | reverse complement strand
GGGATCGACGAACTCCTTGCCCGCGTCGGCTTACACGGGCGGGAGAAGGACTTCCCGCACATGCTCTCGGGCGGGCAGAAACAGCGCGTCGCCATCGCGCGGGCGTTTCTGTACCCGCACGACACCCTTCTTATGGACGAACCCTTCTCCTCGCTCGATCTCTCGTTGAAAAAATCCCTCATCGAACTCACCCTCTCCCTTTGGGAAGAGCGGAAGGAGACCGTCGTTTTCGTCACCCACGACGTGCACGAGGCGGCGATGCTCTCTTCCCGCGCCCTCGTTCTACGGGGCGGCAAGCTGTGCGCCGATATCGATATCGAGGGGGAGAAGGACTTCTTCACCCCGCATCCCGCCGAAAAGCTCCTCGTCCGCGCCCTCATGCGGGAAGAATAATTCTCTTTGCTTGACAAGCCGCCTATTTCAATTTATAATGAAAGCATGAAAGCATTTGTGAAGAAACTGCATTCGGAAGCGAAGCTCCCCAAATACGGCTCCGAATTCGCCGCGGGTGCCGATCTCTATGCCTGCGAGGGTTTGGCGATTCCCGCGGGGGAGACGAGATTCGTGCATACGGGCATCGCGGTGGAACTGCCCGCGGGCACGGTGGGGCTTGTATTCGCGCGGAGCGGGCTCGCCTGTAAACAGGACCTCGCACCCGCCAACAAGGTGGGGGTCATCGACTGCGATTACCGCGGCGAGATCGTCGTCGCCCTTCATAACCACGGGAAGGAAGAACGCACCGTACAGGCGGGGGATCGGGTGGCGCAGTTCGTCGTCGTGCCCTATCTTCCCTGCGAATACGAGGAGGCGGAAGAGCTCTCTTCTACCGTTCGCGGCGAGGGCGGCTTCGGCTCCACGGGGCACTGACATGCGGATGCACAAAAAGCGCAACCTCGAACCGCGCATGGAGCGGTGCGCCGAGGTCCTGCTCGTCCGCGGCCGTCCCTGCAAGAACTTGAAAGAGGCGGCGGAAAACTACCGCGCCCTTCTCGATTATCCGAGTATTTTTCATAACGAAAACCCCGTCGAGCTCGAAGTGGGGAGCGGCAACGGGGGATTTCTTCTCGAAAAGGCGAAGCGGGAAAAAGCGACGAATTTCCTCGCCGCAGAGGTGTGTTCCAACGTCATTTTGACGGCGATGGAACGGACGATGGCGGCGGGGCTTTCCAATGTCCGCTTTCTCAATGTTCCCGCCGAAACCCTTCCCTGTTACATTCCGCCCAAGAGCGTCCGAAAACTGTATTTGAATTTCTCCACGCCTCTTCCCGAAAAGAGCCGCGAAAAGCAGAGGCTGACCTCTTCCCGCTTCCTTGCGATTTACAGGGAACTTCTCACGGACGGCGGGGAGATCGAGCAGAAAACGGACAGCGAGGAGTTTTTCGATTATTCGATCGCGCGGTACGAAGAGGCGGGCTTTACTGTGAAGGACGTGACCCGCGATTTGCACGCGAGCGAATACGCCGCCGAGAACATCGTCACCGAATACGAGGCGAACTTTTTATCGCAGGGGAAGAAGATCTTCCGCTGCGTCGCCGTGCTCAACGCTCGTTCTTTGTGAGGGAGCCAAGGGACGGGCGGCGGAGTATGCGCTCTGCACCTCATCCTGTCCGACCGAAGGGCGCACGAGCCGCAAGGCGAAGTAGCGGAGCGTAGCGAAGTCGAAGGATCTCGCCCAATTCCATACGTACATGAGTGTTGGCAACTGTGCGAGATTTCTCGACTTCGCTCGAAATGAGGTGGGGGTTGCATACACCGACCGCTATAAAATAATGCCATTCCTTATTCCTCGCTGCCCCCTTTGGGGGAAGTGCCCCGAAGGGGCAAAAGGGGTTGGTGCGTTCGACACCCCCTCAGTCCCCTGCGGGGACAGCTCCCCCAGCGGGGGAGCCAAGAAAAAAAGCCGAGCCTTCCTGCAAATTCAACCCACTATCCAAAAAGACTTGACGAAAAGGGGCGGAATGCCTATAATGGCAGTGCCCGATTGCAAATGATGGTGCGGAGGTGGCAAAGATGCCGTGGCACGTCACACTCTACAATGTACTTACGATCGCCAATAACGTCCTGCTCATTCTGATCGGGATCCCTTTCCTGTTGCAGCTTGTATACATGTTTCTCTTTTGGCTTCCGAAGAAGAAATTCCCCGTCAGCGAAACAAAACACAAGCTCTGCGTCATCATCCCCGCACACGACGAAGAGGACGTGATCGGCGAAACGGTGCGTCGTCTCTTCGAGCGGCAGACCTATCCCAAGGAACTCTTCGACGTATACGTCGTCGCGCACAACTGTACCGACCGCACGGCGGAAGTTGCCCGCGCGGCAGGTGCGACGGTGTTCGAGCTCAACGACCCCGACCCTCGCCACCATATCGTCTCTTACGCCCTCAAACACGGGTACGAACGCATCCTCGAAACGGGGATCGACTACGCCTTCTCCATCCGTCTCGACGCGGACAACCACGTCAATGACGAGTTCTTCTCCCTCATGAACGACGCGTACTCCGCGGGGGTGCAGATCGCCCGCCCGTATGAGAGTGCGCTCAACATGACGCAGAACCAATTCACCCGCGCGTGCGGGCTGTATTATACCTTCGATTCCCGCTTTTCCTCCCGCGTCCGCGAACGGCTGCATATCGACGCGCACGTCAACGGACCGGGCTCCATGACGGACATGGCGATCATCAAAAAGCTCGGCGGATACGACACGGTGAGCATCACCGAAGATACCGAGTTCTGCTTCAAGCGCATGATGGACGGGTATCGGTGCCACTTCGTCGAGGACGCGGTGGTGTACGAGGACTTGCCCTCTTCCATGCGCGATACGATGAACCGCAACAAGCGCATTGCCTCGGGGAACGTGCGGCTCCTCGGGAAATACACCTTCCCGATGATCTTCCACACCTTCAAACAGCTCCGCTTCGGCTTCATCGAACAGCTCTTGACGTACGATTTCATGTTCATTTGCTTCCTGCTCTGTACATGGATTCCGGGGTACTACATCTATGCCTGCTTGTATCTCGGGCTCAACGGGCTGTTCACGACGGAAGCCGCCGCCCTCTTCGGAGTGACGGGCCCGGGGCTATGGCAGCTCCTCATCATTATCGGGATCTGCGTGGGGGTGCTCTTCCTCGTCGCGGGGGTCTCGCAAGGCTTGCTCCTCGTCCTTCTCGATTATAAGAAGATGGGGGCGGAAAAACGCAGACAGCTCATCTCGGGCGCACTTTTGTTCCCCGCCTTCACCATCGTGTACTGCGTGACGATGACGATCGGGATGTTCTGCAAGCCCAAGTGGAATAAGATCCGCCGCAACACGGGCACGAAGGTCGTTCTTCCCGCGGAAGGGGATCCGATCGGACCCTCCGAACCATCGGAGGCAGAGCGAAAAGAAGAATAAATGAAAGTCGCCGCCCGACCGCGAAAAGCGGTCGGGCGGCGGTCTTTTACAAAACAATGTTTTAAGCGTTAATTTTCGGGGAACAGGGCGCGGATCGCCTGCGTCACATAGGAGACGGGCACGAGCTCGATCTTTCCCTTGAACTTCTCGCAAGCCTTCATGTTCTTCGAGGGGAGAATGACCCGCTTAAAGCCCATTTTCAGGCACTCGTTCACCCGTTTATCGGCGAAGTTCACGCCGCGGACTTCCCCCGTGAGCCCCACTTCCCCAAAGACGGCGGTGTATTTTTCTACGGGAACGGAGCGTTCGGCAGAGGCGAGCGCGGCACACACGGCGAGGTCGGCACTCGGCTCGTTGAGTTTGATGCCGCCCATCGCATTCAGGTAGATATCCTGCCCGCCGAGGGCGAGCGAGCACCGCTTTTCGAGCACGGCAACGAGCACGATGAGGCGGTTGAGATCGACCCCGAGGGACATCCTTCTCGGGAGCCCGTAACTCGTCTTTGCCATGAGCGTCTGGATCTCCACCATCATACAGCGGTTGCCCGTCTCGCTCGGGGTGACGACGGCTCCCGCCGCCACGCCTCGGCTGTCCGAGAGGAAGAGGGAGGAGTAGTCGGTCACGCCGAAGATGCCTTCGCCCGTCATCTCGAATACGCCCACTTCCTGCACCGAACCGAACCTGTTCTTCACGGCGCGTAAGATTTTGAAGTTTTCGGTGCGCTCGCCCTCGAAATAGAGGACGGTGTCCATGATATGTTCGAGGACCTTGGGGCCCGCGAGGGTGCCTTCCTTCGTCACATGACCTACGATGAAGAAGGTGATCCCGCGGGACTTGGCGATCCGCATGAGGCGGGAAGCGCATTCCCGCACCTGCCCCACACTCCCCGCCGACGAGGAGAGAGCTTCCGTGTAGACGGCTTGGATACTGTCGACGATGACGTATTCCGCGTCGCCGAAATTCTCCTCGGCGTTTTCGAGGTTGGTCTCGTTGAGAAGGAGGAGGTTGTCCGAATCGAGATGGAGTCTTTCACAGCGAAGTTTTACCTGCGAACAGCTCTCCTCGGCGGAAAGATACAGAACCTTGTGCTCTTTTGCAAGGTGCGCCGCTACTTGCGTTAAGAGGGTGGACTTCCCGACCCCCGGGTCGCCCCCCACGAGCACGAGGGACCCGCGCACGATCCCGCCGCCCAACACGATGTCGAGCTCGGAGATCCCCG
>CANPWF010000143.1 GCA_947581885.1 uncultured Clostridia bacterium | reverse complement strand
GCGGGTCCTTCCTGCGCTGGCGCAGGCGACGGTGCGGGTCCTTCCTGCGCTGGTGTAGGCGACGGTGCGGGTCCTTCCTGCGCTGGCGCAGGCGACGGTGCGGGTCCTTCCTGCACGGGCGCAGGCGACGGTGCGGGAGTTTGCTCCGTGGGCGTCTCGGTTTGCCCGGGCGGTTCCTCGGTTGCAGGGGCCTTTTTTGTCGTCGTGATCGTAACGTCCTGCACAGGTTTTTCTTGCGCAAGTTCGGTGATGGCCGCTGTGCGTTTGAGTAGATCTTGGAAGAACAATTCCGAATTGCCGTAGATCTCCCCTTCGACGGTTTTTGCGGCGGGGTTGGGCGTTGTTTTCCAAAACGTGTACCAACGGCGGCGCCGTTGCGGTATGGTCATTCCGTTCTTTGTTTGCAGGGCGTAGAGTTCGATTCCCGTGGCGGTGGTAAGTTTTTCTATGTGTAGCGCGTATAGCGTATTAAATTCGTCGTGGATCGCTTTCTCAATGGATTGATTCAGTTCCTTGGAAATGCTTCCCGCATATTCGTGATGCCTGCTGGATATTTCGCAGAATTTGCTTACGATTTGTAAGAGTTCGTCGAGGATATCAATATGGTTTTTGTTCATTTTTTCTCTCCGCTTCGATACCATTTCGGTTCGGCCGTGTTGTAGATCTCCTTGATGTCTTCGGGGAGTTCTGCGTTCGGGTGGAAGGGTAGCAGGGTGAAGCCGGCGTTTTTTTCGTCTTTGGGGAAGAACAGTTTTTTTTGCTCGAAACTGTTGAAGGCCTCGAAGATGTTTCCTTCATGGATGATCGGCGGGAGTTCGTGCCCGCCTCCGCCGCTTTCGATGTGTTCCGTGACTTC
This sequence comes from uncultured Clostridia bacterium, assembly GCA_947581885.1. Taxonomy (GTDB): domain Bacteria; phylum Bacillota; class Clostridia; order Christensenellales; family Borkfalkiaceae; genus Gallimonas. The sequence goes on along the minus strand of CANPWF010000143.1, from coordinate 3,768 downwards.
GGCGTCGGAGTTATACTCTTGGATCCGCCATGTCGTTTTTGTGATGCCGCCGTAACCGTTGGTCTCGTGTTTGGTGTCTACGATCTCCCAAAAGCGGGGCGTAAGTTCGCGGATATTCAGATCTATGAGTTTGGGCCGCTGTACGCCGATATAGATATCGATTTTGAAGTGACGGTGCGTTTCAAAGGCGCGTGAGACGTGATCCGGGAAACTTCCGCTTTTGCGGCTGTTGAAATAGCGTTGGCCCTCGTCGATGAAGTATGCGCCGCCCGGCAGGATATGCTGGACGGGGAACTCATCGTTCTCGATCCCGAAATAGTAGGGATTGAAGAAGAACGGGCTGAATTTCTTTTCGTAGCCCGCGCGGAATTCCACGGCGAAGTTGGAAAAGATAGGCGGGTTTTTGGGAAGCGGGAGCGGGTTCATGCGCTCTTGGTTCTCCGCGATGATGATATCTTCGCACGTTTTGAGAAGTTCACGGCGGCGTTGGTTATATAGATTTATCATGAGATGGGCCATGAGCGAGGTTTTGCCCGCGCCCGGCTTCCCGAAAATGATGGTGATCATCTCTTGCGCGTGGCTTTCTTTGCGGTTTTTACTGCGGGTCTATGGGCCGTTGCTTTGCGGATGGGTTTAGGAGCCGCGGTTTTGGTGGTAGCGGGCTTTTTGGCCGGGCATTTTTTGGCGACGGTGGCCGCGGTGGTTTTACGCGCCGTCGCCGCTGCTTTTTGGGTCTTCCGCTTTGCGGGTGATTTGATGTTGTAGCCGTGTTTGGTTGCCCACCTTTCTGCGCCACCTTTTGTTTTCCAGTTGTTAGGTGCGTAGTGAACGACAGTGTTCTCTTCGGTTACGAGTACATAGAACGGGTTTGATGAGGTGTTGATAGGGACTGCTTTCACTTTCATGGTTTTTCTCCTTTTTGTGTAGATTGGGATTTGGTGGGTCATAACGGCCGTAATCCCCGTTGGCGGGGATAGGGGGTTTAGGTTCGATGTAGATTTGAAGATCTATCGTCCCCGTGAGTGGGGATAAGGTGATGTCATGTAAAGAACTTTTCGGCAAAGAGTTCGATTTCTTTGATTGCTCCGAATGTTTCTATTATGGCGTTTTTCCCGTTGTCGAAGGCGGCGCGGTAGCGGTTTTTGCTTGTCCGAATGATGATGATCGTTCCCGTATTGACGGGGCGAGCGGGTCTCGGAATATTCAGTGTAAAACTGATAAATTCTTCGCCGCGGTAGAGCGTTGGCGCTTCTTTGTATTCGGTTTTGAGATTGCGATCGACGGGGTATTCCCATCGTCTTAGAATGACGGCGTCTTCGTAGTACTGCGGTTCAAATTTGGAGAAAATACCGTTATTTCCCCTGTAAATACGGTTGGCGATTTCGCCTTTATCGATTTTCATGCCGTTCTCCTTATGTATTTTTGCGCTTTTTCGGCGCGGTTGTAGGCGTCGATGAAGGCGTCGGCAACCTGGGCGAAGGTTTTATCTTCCGCCCAGGCGCTCAATTCGTCGCACGTCCACCAACAGGTGAGTGCGCAGGGGCAATTTTGGCACGGGCACGGCGTATCATTTTTCATGGTTCACCTTTTTTGATTTGGTTTTTGTACCGGTTTTTTTGGCCGTATTTGCGCCCGGTGGCGCGGCGGCCTTTTCCTCTTTTCGCTTCTTCACCGCCGCGGAGATCTTCTTTATGACCCACGCAATGAAGCGGAACGGCGCGGTGATGACCCACCAAAGGGCTTTGAGAATTACCGTGAAGATTGGCCGCAAAATCGGGAAGAAGAGCACGAGTACGACGATGAGCAGAACCCCGAGAACGGCGACGATGAGCCAGCCCCACCACGGCAAGCTGTCACCGCCAATCGAGGCGGGCTCTTCTCCTACGCCCGGCTGTAAGCCGCTGATGACGTCCATGGGGGTCATCATGACGGGGATTTCGGTTTCCGCGTCTTCGGTGGCGAACCACAGGGAGATGATATCGAAGTCCAAAAAGACGGTTTCTTGGGCGAGATATCCGTTGATGCGGGCGTTGTGGTATTCGTCCATCCACGAGTGCATCAAATCGTTGTCTTTGTCTTCTTCTTCGGTTTCGGAGACATCGACGGTTTTTGCGATTGCTTTTGCGGAATGATAATTGGTGATTGCATATCGAAGAAGGACGAGGCGTTCTCCGTCTTTCGCTTTTTGCGCTTTGGCAAATTCGTTTTTAAGGTCGGCGACGTCTTCTTCTGCGATGTATAGATTTTGCGAGATTTCAAAGTCTGTGCCGGTCAGGTCGTTTTCGGTGATCGTGACGCCTCTTTGTACGCTTATGCTTTGTTCGTCTTTTACGAGTTCATTTCCGATGCCCCAAAAATGACTGTCCTCGAGGGCTTCGCTCCATATCATTGCATCGTTCTTTTTGAGTTCGATCGTTTGTTTGTTGTAGCCGCGGGTGCGCCCGGGGTCTACATTTTCAGAAAACAGTTTTTCGGAATATCGTCCCGCGAACATGGTGCCGCCGAGGTGTTCGCTGTTTTGCAAAAGTTCGTTTTGAATGCGTTCGGCGGAGATTTCTGCGCTGTAATATGGCGCATTTGCATAGAATACGCCTGCGAGGTTTTCAAATCTTTGTGCGAGCCATGCGTCATCGGAGATATCGTCACCCGGCCAGCGAAGGGTGTATGCGTCTGCTGCATAATATTTGCTGTAATTTTCATCAAACGAACCGAGGTTCGATGCCCACATGAAGGGCGTTTTGTGCCATTTGGCAGGCGAGGAATAGTACTCGTTTCCCCAACTCATGAGCATGAGGCCTTGGTTGTGTGCGGGGTCGAATGTAGTTAAAGGCGCGCCATAAAGGGCGTGGAGTTTGTTATAAATATTGCGGTCGGTTGTTACAAACATCGGTTGCGTTTGGTACTCGTACCATTTGCAGAGGGTTTTTGTGAGGTCGCCGTATTGTGTAAAGTATTTTTCGGGCACGCGGAAATAGCAACTGTTGAGTTGCGGTTGGTCGCCGTCGAGGAGTTGCCCTTTGATGCTGTCTCCGTCTTCTTGGATGGAGAATGTGCCGTGGGGGCGATAGACGGTTTGGTGAACGTCAAGTTCGACGTATTCCTCGAAGCCGTCGACGGCGCAGGTGAGTGTGCTCTCATCGGCGGCGAAGGGTGATCCGTACCCTTGCGCATATCCTTTATATGTATAGGTGGTAGCGCAGGGGTAGTTTTGGATTTTACCCTGTATGGCGATCTCGAACTCGGTGACTTTGTAGATACGTTCCGCGCGGCCGAGCGCGCCGAGGATCAACTGTTTTTCTGTTTCTGTCAGGGCGACTTTGAATTTTGCGAACAGGCCTTCGTAGCCGATTTCTGTTGAATAGTTCAGAAGCTCGAGGCTGTATTTGTCTTCATTCAAATCGCCTGCTTTGAATTGAATCTGATTGCGGGCGGAGTTATTGTCGAACACCTGCACGCGCGGATTGTAGATGTAGACATAGAGCCCGTAATCGTCCTGTCGGCTGGCGTAGAAAGAGTAGCCGAATTCTACGAGCGAAATGATCTGCGGGTCGCGGATATCGCTTTGTGCGAAATCGTCCTTATTGAAAACCTTGCCGTTGAGGATTGAGCCTTCGAGGTCGTCGAGGACGTTGGTCTCATCGATGCTCGAGGGCGGGTCGGCAAGGTCGGAAGCGGCGGAAGCCTTCCCGCTCCCGAGGGGAGCGAGAAGCGCCGTAAAGAATAAGAGACAGGTCAGAATGAAAACGGGAAGTTTTTTGGAGATATTTT
>CANPWF010000142.1 GCA_947581885.1 uncultured Clostridia bacterium | reverse complement strand
CAGTCACGCCCCAAGGGCGGCGTGACAGCTCCCCCAACGGGGGAGCCAAGGAGGGGAAGCGGAGTGCGCCCCCCCACCTCATCCTGAACGAAGTGAAGGATCTCGCCACCCTCCATACGTACATGTCTGTTGGGAACCGTGCGAGATTTCTCGACTACGCTCGAAATGAGGTGAGAATAGCGTATCCCTTAGGGGGTGCGTACACTCGGGCGCACGTCCGTCCTTCAACGTTGTTACTTCGCCTTACGGCTCGTGCGCCCTTCGGTCGGACAGGATGACGTGCGCCCCACGTCATGTTGAGCGAAACGGAGTGAAGTCGAAACATGGACGTGGGGCGCGGTTCTTCTCCCAAAACGACTTGCAATCCGAGGAGGGATGTGCTACAATACGGGCATGGAAAATTTTCCCTTCAATAAGCCCATCGCGCACCGCGGTCTGCACGGCGACGTGCCCGAAAATTCCCTCTCCGCCTTCCGCCTCGCCTGTGAGCAGGGCTTCCCCATCGAAACGGATATCCACCTCACCGCCGACGGGCGCATCGCCGTCTTTCACGACGATTCCCTCCTCCGCATGACGGGCGACCCCCGCGAGATCTCCTCCTGCACCTTTGAGGAACTTTCCGCTCTTCGCTTGAATCATACCGACGAGCACATCCCTTCCTTCGAAGAACTGCTCGCCGAAGTGGACGGAAAAGTGCCCCTTCTCATCGAGATCAAGCCCATGAAGCGGAGCGCGAAAAATATCGCCCGCGCCCTCTCGGATGCCCTTCAAAATTACCGCGGCGAGTATGCGGTGCAGTCCTTCCACCCTTTCTACCCCCGCGCGTACAAGAAATTGCACCCCGAAGTTTTGTGCGGCGTGCTCGCGAGCGCGAAACTTTCAACGAAAGGCGATCCCTTCAAAAAGCGCGTCGAGGCATATTTTTGCGAGCGGCTTTTCTTCAACATTATGGTGAAGCCCGACTTTTTAAGTTTTTGCTTTTCGGATTTCGAAAGATCGAAGCGGGCAAGAAAATTCAAGGGGAAGAAGCTCGCGTGGACGGTCTGTTCCCGCGAGGACGAAAAAATTGCCCGCACCTACGCGGACAATATCATCTTTCAAAACTATATTCCGAACTGACCTTTTTATAATAGGAAGCCGCCCGTCGCTTGTTCGCGACGGGCGGCACATTTTTCACGATACTTTTACGAGGGTGAGGGTTGTCTTGTCGCCGTTGATGTCCTGCTCGCGGGTGAAGCCGTTCTCCCCGCCCGAAGGCCGCACTGTTTCGGCGAGCACTTCGCCGCGGAAGCCGCCCCTTTCGAGCATCCTCTTCGCCCTGCCTTCCGCCGTGTAGTAGACGGCGATACGGTCGGTGACTTCGAAGCCCGCTTCCTTACGCATCGTCTGGATCTTGGAGACGAGTTCGCGCTCGCACCCTTCATCGAGAAGTTCTTCCGTCAATCTCGTATCGAGGGCGACGGTGAGCCCCTTATCCTGCGCGGCGGCGTACCCGCTTGCGGACGACGTGAAGATCTGCAAATCCTCTTCGGTGAGCACGACTTCCCCATCGAGATCGACGGTGTAGCTTCCGCCGCCCTTCACCGCCTCGACGACCGCCTTTGCGTCGCACGAGGAGAGCCATTCGGAGATCGCGCGGAGCTTCTTTCCGTACTTGGGTCCGAGAGTGCGGAGCTGGGGCTTCAACGTGTAGCGGATGAGTTCGTCCGCGCCGCCTTTCACCGTGAATGTTTTGACGTTGAGTTCGTCGAGTACCACATTGACGAGTTCCCCGTGCAGATCGAGGGGCTTCTCGCTTGCGACGATCATCTCGGCGAGCGGCTGACGGTTTTTGAGCGAACCCACATTGCGGGCGGCGCGGCCGAGTTCGACGATGCGGAGAGCTTCGTCCATCCCCTCTTCGAGCTCCCAATCGATCCTTGCCTCCTCGCAGACGGGGAAATCGCACAGGTGTACGGACTTAGGGGCTTCGGGGAAGAAGGCGGGCACGAGGTTTTGGTACATCATCTCCGCCATGAAGGGCATGTACGGCGCGAGCAGCTTTGCAAGAGTTACGAGGATATGGTACAGCGTCGTATACGCCGCCGCCTTGTCCTCGGTCATCTCGCTTCCCCAATAGCGGTCCCGCCCCCTTCTCACATACCAATTGGAGAGCACGTCCGCATAGTCCTGAATGGCGCGCGCACTGTCTGTAATGTTATACGCGGCGAGTTTTTCATCCACGTTCTTCACGAGGGAATTGAGCCCCGAGAGTGCCCACCTGTCCATGAGGGTGAGTTTGCACTCCGAAAGATCGTATTTCGAGGGATCGTACTTGTCGATATCGGCATAGAGGGCGAAGAAGGCATAGGTATTCCAAAGGGTCCCTTGGAACTTGCGCTGGACTTCGGAGACGGCTTCCTCGCTGAACCGCGAAGGGAGCCACGGCGCACTGCCCGTATAGAAATACCACCGCACCGCGTCCGCGCCCTGCTTATTCAAAACCGTCCACGGGTCGACGACGTTGCCCTTGTGTTTGCTCATCTTGATGCCGTTCTTATCGGCGACGAGCCCCAAACTGATACAGTTCTTGAAGGGGGACCTTCCGAACAGAATGGTGGAAATGACGAGGAGCACGTAGAACCAACCGCGCGTCTGATCGATCGCTTCCGAGATGAAATCGGCGGGGAAGGTCTCCTCGAAGAGGCCCTTGTTCTCGAAAGGATAGTGATACTGCGCGAAGGGCATGGAACCCGAATCGAACCAACAGTCGATGACTTCGGGGGTGCGGGACATCTTCCCGCCGCACTTCTTGCAGGTGCAATGCAGTTTATCGACATAGGGGCGGTGCAGTTCGGTATCGAGGGGTGCGCCCGTCTTTTCATGCAGTTCTTTTCTTGACCCCATTACCTCAATTTCGCCGCAATCGGGGCAGACCCACACGGGGAGCGGCGTACCCCAATACCGATCGCGCGAGAGCCCCCAATCGATGACGTTTTCGAGGAAGTTGCCCATTCTCCCCTCTTTGATGGTCTCGGGCATCCAATTCACCGAACGGTTGGCGGCGATGAGTTCTTCCTTTACCTTGGTGACTTCGATGAACCAGCTCGAGCGGGCGTAATAGAGAAGGGGCGTATCGCACCGCCAGCAGTGCGGATAGCTGTGCTCGAAGAGGAGCCGTTGGAAGAGCAAGCCCTTCTGTTCGAGCATATCCATGATGACTTTATCCGCCTTCTTGGCGAAGAGACCGTCGAGCTCGGGGCAGCGTTCGTCAAAACAACCCCAATCGTTCACGAGCTGCACGACGGGCAGACGATAGCGTTTGCCCACTTTGTAGTCGTCCTCGCCGAACGCGGGCGCGATATGCACAACGCCCGTGCCGTCCGTGAGGGTGACGTAATCGTCGCAGACGACATAATATGCTTTTTCCTTGAAGCTCCCCTTCGCCCAATCGAAAAGGGGCTCGTACGCGGTGCCCTCATATTCCTTCCCCTTACGGCGGGAGACGACTTTGTACTCCTCGAAGAACTTGAAAGCGAGGGCTTCGGCAAGAATGTAGTGCACACCGTCCGTTTCGATCTCTACGTAATCCTCGTTCGGATTCATGCAGAGTGCGACGTTGGAAGGGAGCGTCCACGGGGTGGTCGTCCAAGCGAGAATATAGGTGTTTCCCGACCCCATTACGCGAAAACGGGCGATGACGGAAGTCTCCTTCACGTCCTTATACCCTTGCGCAACTTCATGCGAGGAGAGTGCCGTTCCGCACCGCGGGCAGTAGGGAACGATCTTGTGCCCTTTGTATAAAAGACCCTTCTTGTGTATCTCTTTGAGTGCCCACCACACCGATTCGATGTAGTCGTCGTGATAGGTGACGTAGGGATGATCCATGTCTACCCAGTAGCCGACGCGCTCGGACATCTTCTCCCATTCGCCCTGATATTTCCACACCGACTCCTTGCACTGCTTGTTGAAGGGCTCGATGCCGTACGTCTCGATCTGCTTCTTGCCGTCGAGCCCCAACGACTTTTCCACTTCGAGTTCGACGGGCAGCCCATGCGTATCCCAACCCGCCTTGCGAAGGACATGGTACCCCTTCATCGTGCGATAGCGGGGGATCGCGTCCTTGATGGAACGCGTTAAAACGTGCCCGATATGCGGCTTGCCGTTGGCGGTGGGCGGACCGTCGAAGAAGGAAAATTCCTTCCCCCCTTCGTTCTTTTTCACCGACTGCTCGAAGATCTTGTTCTCCTTCCAGAACTTTGCGATCTTCTGTTCCCGCTCCACGAAATTCAAGGATGTGTCGACTTTCTCGTACATGGTACTCTCCTTTACAAAAATAAGCCCCCGCGTTTCGGAATACGCGAAGGCATATCAACCACCAAAACAAACGAACATTTGCCGCAAGGATAACGGTTCGCGACGCCGTGCGGAGTTACTGAAAATTTCCCCCCGCAGACTCCGAGGTGATACCCCGACCGCGCCGCTGCTCCCCTCTCACCTTGCGGGAACTCTCTGGAAGCGACTTCTTCGGCGGGACTTGTCCTCTTCTTCGTCCTATGATGCCCGAAGCGTTATCCGCCTCGGGCATTGTGTTTGGCTGCTCCTGTCAGACTCGAACTGACGACACCGCGGTTAACAGCCGCGTGCTCTACCGACTGAGCTAAGGAGCAA
>CANPWF010000141.1 GCA_947581885.1 uncultured Clostridia bacterium | reverse complement strand
TACAATATCGTGCCGTTCATCATCGACGAGGAGTTGAAACTGTTCTACTACCGCGGCTTGAAAGAATGGAAAAACGAACGGGGATACTTGCGCGACACCTGCCTAATGGCACAGGACAAATTCAAAGTTTGGCTCGATTACTTCAAAGTGAAATACTGAACCCAATTGAAAGCCCTCTCCGCGCTGAACAAGCTACCATGACGGAAATCGGTCGCACTCGAAACGCGACCGATTTTTTTATATCTTTATTGAAACAACATAGGGATCCGCCGAGATTATGGCGGCAAGGTTATCGTTTATAAATCCCGAATGACAAAAACGATGCGGCGGACAAAGTATCTTTGTCCGCCGCTATTTTCATTTCTTGAAGAAAATGATAAATCCGAACCCGTCGCCAACAGGCACTACAAGGTTCGGATTATTATCATTTGGTACTCCCGACGGGAATCGAACCCATAATTAGCCCTTAGGAGGGGCTTGTTATATCCATTTAACTACGGAAGCGTCTATGTATTTTTGGGGGACCTTCGGCTGTACGTACGGCGGGCGGAAAGTTTCGGCTTGTCCGTTGAGGTTCCCTTTCATCTTACTACTTCCCGCGCGAAAAGGCAAGCGTTTCCGACGGCGTTGGAAAAATTTTCGTCAAAGAGAACGGTCGAAGGTCTCTCCCCCTCTTCGATGAAGAGAAGCAGCTTGTCCCGTTCCCCCTTCAATAAAGAGAAGCGGCTCTCTTGCCCCCTCGATGAAGAGAAGCGGATCGCCTCTTATTCTTCCTCCTCGGCGGGGGAGGAGGACGAGCGAAGGTGGCGGATGCGGCGGACCCCCTGCACGATCATAAAGGAGCCGAGCGCGATGATGGCGATGCCCGCGATGCCGCCGACCGCGGCGTTCATGGTGGCGGGGTCGAGTTCGGCGGAACCGCTCGCAAGGAAAATTTCGAGCATCGCCGCCTGCAAAGCGACGATGGAGACGAGCGCGTCGGCAATGTTGATGCTCCGCACCGCGCGGACGGTGTAGTCGTCCCTCCGTGCCGCCTTGACGAAATTGACGACGGCAAGGATGATCTTCGTGAAGGCGTACGCCGCGGAGACGAAGATGGTAATGCCCGCATATTCGAGGTGATCCCCCTGCACGACGGTGAGGACGAGCACGCCCACAAAGGCGAACGCGAGAAGCACCAGAAGTGCACCACTCGCAAGGTAGCCGCGGGCATCCGTGAGGGCGAGGGTTTCCTCATTTTTTCCACCCCGTCTGCCCATTTTTCGGGAAAGAAGGAGCCCCGTACGCGTTCCCGCGAGCACGAGATAGTACCCGCCGAGTGCCCCATACCAGACGGCGACCGTCAGCCCGAACAGCACCCAATAATACGCCGCCATGAAGATAGAGATCGCTGCGCCGCCCACGGCGAGGAGCAGGGTGCGAAAGGCATAATCGGAGCGGAACTTCCCCACCGCCGCGCTCCGTTCGGACAGTCGGAAATACCCCCGCACGGCGAACAGGATAAGGGTGTACAGGCAGTATCCGAAACAGATCGCCATGCACCCGTATACGACATAGGAGAAGGTCTCCCACCCTTCCCCCGAAGGAGAGAGGGCGAGGAGCACCGTCCCTCCCGCGAGGACCGCCGCCGAGACGAGATAGATGAGCGCGAGCCCCCACCCGTGCGGCGAGCGTAAAAATTCCAAAAACTTCCGCATCCCCTACCCTTCTTTCTTTGCCGTCTTTCTGCGGCTTGTAAGGCGAATGACGAGCTTTCCGATCTCCCCCGCGATGAGCGGTGCCAAAACGAGAGGAAGGCAAATGAGATATTGGATCGGGGAGAGCATCATGAGCCCGAAGAACGCCTGTACGGGCGGCACGAACAGCACGAACGCCATGATGAGTGCCGAGCCTCCGATCGCGGCGACGAGTGTCATGTTGTGTCCGTTCCCCCTCGCGAATGCCGATTCAACGTCCGAACGCTGGTTCGCCACATGCACGAGCTGCGAGAGCGCGAGCACGAGGAACGCCATCGTCATCGCGACCGTCTCGTCGCCGTAACCGAACAACCCGACAAAGTACGCCCCGAGGGAGACGGCGGAGAGAAGTGCGCCGTACAGCACGACGCGGAGGACAAGTCCCCTTTCGAACAGCGTCCCCGAGCGGACGGGCGGATGTTCCATGATGTCCTTCCCCGCGGGGTCCACCCCCAGCCCGAGGGCGGGAAAGGTATCGGTAACGAGGTTGATGATGAGCACATGCACCGCCAAAATGGGGGCGGGCAGGTCAAAGAGCGTCGTGAGGAACAGAAGCAGGATCTCCGCGATGTTTCCCGCAAGGAGGAACTGCACCACCTTGCGGATGTTCGCGTACACCCTTCTCCCCTCTCGGATCGCGCTCTCGATGGTGGTGAAGTTGTTATCGAGCAGGATGATATCGGAAGCGTCCTTCGCAACGTCCGTTCCCGCGCCCATGGCAACGCCGATGTCCGCCGCCTTCAACGCGGGCGAATCGTTCACGCCGTCCCCCGTCATCGAGGCGACTTCCCCCACCCGCTGTAACGACTTGACGATACGCAGTTTGTCCGAAGGGGAAACGCGGGCGTACACGCTCGTCGTGCCCACGATCTTATCGAGTTCTTCATCGGACAGAGCGGCGAGCTCGGCACCCGTAAGGGCGGTATCCCCCTCCCGGAAGATCCCGAGCTCCTTCGCGATGGCGACGGCGGTCGTCTTGTGATCGCCCGTGATCATCACGACACGCACCCCCGCGCTATGGCAGGAGCGCACCGCGCCGATCACCTCGCGGCGGGGCGGGTCGATCATGCAGGTGAGCCCCAAAAAGATGAGCCCCTTCTCCACGTCGTCCCCCTCTTTGGGGATGAAATCGACGGTGCGCGTCGCAAAGCCGAGCACGCGCAGTGCCTCGCGGGACATCTCCTCCGCCGCTTCGAGCACCCGCGTTTTCTCTTCCTCCGTCATCTCCTTGATGCCGTTTTCCGTCAGGCAGTAATCGCAGTTGGGGAGAAGTCCGTCGATCGCGCCCTTGGTGTAAACGCGGTTCTCGTTTTCTTCCCGCACGACGACGGACATCCTTTTCCGATCGGAATCGAAGGGCTGTTCGAAGAGGCGCGGGCTCTCCTTTTTCCATGCCTCGGGGTCTGCCCCGCACTTTTCCGCAAAGGTGAGAAGTGCCCCTTCCGTCGGGTCGCCGAGGCATTTCGTCGGGTCGTTCGGATCAAGAACGGCATCGTTGCAGAGGACGGCGGCGCGGGCGAGCGGGAAAGTTTCCCCGTTCAACCCGAATTCGCCCTTCTCGGGCACCACCCCGCCAGCGAGCGTTCTCATCGTCGCAAAGCGGGTGACCGTCATCCGGTTGAGGGTGAGCGTTCCCGTCTTATCGCAGCAGACGACCGTCGCGCTGCCGAGCGTTTCGACGGCGGGAAGGCTCCTTACGAGGGCTTGCTGTTTCGCCATGCGCCGCACGCCGAGTGCCATTACGACGGTCGCGGTGGCGGGAAGCCCTTCGGGGATCACGGCAATGGCGAGCGAAATGGCGGTGAGAAGGACGGTTTTCCAATTGTGAACGTCATACAAAAGCCCCACGCCGAGCATCAGAAGGGCGATGACGATCCCGACGACGGAGAGGGCCTTCCCGACATGGTTGAGCTTCCGCTTGATGGGCGTTTCCAAGTCCTTTTCGCCGTCGAGCATGCCCGCGATACTGCCCACTTCCGTGTGCATACCCGTCCCGACGACAACGCCCGTGCCCGTTCCCGCCGTGCAGACGGAGGAAGAGAACGCCAAGTTGACCCGATCCCCGAGCGGAGCGTCGGAAGAAAGCACGGTAATTGCGTCCTTTTCGACGGGCACGCTCTCCCCCGTGAGCGCGGACTCCTGCACGGCGAGGTTGGCTTCCTCCAATAGGCGAAGATCGGCGGGCACCACACAGCCGTCGGCGAGGACGACAACGTCCCCGGGGACGAGTTCTTCGGCGGGAAGCACGCATTCCTTGCCGTCTCGGATCACGCGGGCGGTCGGTGCGGTGAGGGTGGAGAGAGCGTCGAGCGCGTCCGCCGCCTTCTTCTCCTGCACGATGCCGATGACGGCATTCACCACGACGATGACGAAGATGACCGCCGCCTCCGCATAGTCCCCAAAGACGATGGAGATGACCGCCGCGATGAGCAGAATGATGACCATCACGTCGCTGATCTGCTCCCAAAGCATGCGCCAAATCGATTTCTTTTTCTTCTCTTTGAGGACGTTCTTCCCGTATTGTTCCCTGCGGAGAGCCGCTTCCTCCGAGGAGAGCCCCCGCGCCGAGGAATGAAGTTTTGTAAGCGTCTCTTCGGCGGAGAGCGCGTGCCAATGGGTAACTTCCGCGGGCACTTCGGGTGATTGTTCTTTCTTCATGATTTACTCCGAACGGAATGCTGTATACCATTATATATATACCATGTCGCGCGAAAAAGCAAACAACTATTCATGAAGCGCGGAAAAGAAACATCCGCGGGAGATCCCCGCGGACTTTCTTTCCTGCGTTGGAATTTCAAAACGTATGGCGTTTCGCGCCCATCGGCTCCCCCTCATAGGCAGCCGCGCCGCCCCTTGCCTCTCCCCCTCTCGGCTCCCCCGCCCCACCTCATTTCGAGCGTAGTCGAGAAATCCCGCAATGCTCCCAACGGACATG
>CANPWF010000140.1 GCA_947581885.1 uncultured Clostridia bacterium | reverse complement strand
AAGTCTAAGGTGATTCCTACTTCGCGCAAGGACGCGCTCGTGCCGCCCAAGGAATAAACAGAATAAGGCGGGGCGACACGCCGCAAGGGCAGCGGCGGCTCGGAATGACGTAATTTGTAGCACGCCGTACACTCAACCCCTTTCGTCTCTGCGGGACACTTCCCCCAAGGGGGGAAGCAAGAGAAAAGAGGAGTGACGTGATTTTACACTCTTTCCGTGCTTTCCCGCCTTCATTCCCATGCATAAAAATGCATAAATAAACGCATGTATGCATTATACATCGATAAATTTCCCATTTTTCATGAATTTTTTATGAATTTAATAAATTTTTTTGCAAAAACGGGCGCAATGTATTTGACAAACGGGGGGGGGTAAATGTTACAATAAAATCATGCTTTAATAAGGAGATGTATAATTATGAAAGCAAGAACATGGTTGAAAGGAATCACGATCGCGCTCTGCGCGGCGACATTCACGATCGCGTGTGTCGCGTGCGTGCCGCTCGATCCCAACCCGAACGATGATACTACGAACAAAGAAGAGACCGTTGAATATAACGTCACGTTCGACCTGAACGGCGGCGAGGCGGCGGAAGGGGTCGATTACTCTGCTCGCAAAGTGAAGCAAGGAGATACGATCACACTGCCCGAAGCTCCCATCAAAGTCGGCTCCAAATTTATCGAATGGGTGATCGGCGAAGAGACCTATGCGCCGGGCGCGGAAGTTACCGTTACGGACAATATCGTCGTAAAGGCGACTTGGGAAGTCATTAGCCCTGTCGTCACGTATTACGATTTCGACGGTTCCGTCTTTAAGCAGGAAGAAGTCGGCTACGACGCTGTTTTCGCCCTTACGACGGAAACGCCCGCGCCGAATAAGTACGGCGTTGAATTCCAGAACTGGGTCGCTCCCGATGTCGAACGGGTGCAGGATAACCTCTATATCCATGCCCTTTGGAGCTACAACCAAAGCGACGACAAGTATTTCGAATACACCGAGACGGAAGATCGCAATGCATACACGGTTGCGGCTTCCGAGGGCGCGGCAGACGAAGCAGCGGTCGATACGATCTTCCTTCCTATCGTACATAACGAAAAGCCCGTTATCGGCATTACGCCCGCCGCGAACGCCGAGTCCGCCGCTTTCACTTCGTTGCATGCGACCACCGTTGTCATTCCCGACGCGTACACCGAAGTTGCGGACTATGCCTTCGCGAACAACGCCGATATCGAGACGGTTCTCTATTGCAAAGTGAGCGACATGCAGTTTGCCGATACCAAGTTGACCAAGATCGGCAGCCATGCGTTCTATTATATGGCGAAACTCGCCACCGTCTTTACGGGCGAGGAAAAGGCCATCAACATCTTGAACTCGATCACCGAGATCGGGGACTATGCGTTTGCGTTCCAAGGGAGCGTGCAGAACGCGCAGGTGTCGACGGGCGGGGATGTTCTCTCCGCCGTACGCGCACTCACGTTTGAAGCGGAGAGCACGCTTACGACCATTGGAGAAAACGCTTTCAGGTATGCGGGCTTTGGATTTGAGAGAGATGACAACGACAATTTTGTCGGGTTCGATCTCACCATTCCCGCCTCCGTTGAGACGATCAGCGATTATGCGTTCTACGGCGCACGCTTTATCTTTTCGCTTGATTTCGAGGAGAACAGCCACTGCACGACGATCGGAGCAAGGGCTTTTACCGCTGACGATTCTCCCACTAGCGGGAACAGGGCAGGCTACCTTGCGGATATCTTTATCCCCAAGAGCGTGACCTCGATCGGCGATAGGGCATTTATCCGTCAGCAGATCAGTACCTTTATCTTTGAAAAGGGCGGCACAGAGGACCTTGTGATCGGAACACAGGTGGCGCAACACACGGACAACGATTCGCCCGCAATGACGAGCATCGAATTCCCCGCCCGCCTCAAGACCATGGGAGATGGGTCGGGTAAAGTGTTCAGCAATTTCAAAAATCTCACGGAGATCAAGTTCGAAAATACGGCGGAGAATCCCAGCCGCCTCGAGGAGATTTGTGGGAGTTGTTTCTCGGAAAACAGAGTACTCACGACGGTTACGATCCCTCAATCGGTGACGACGATCGGAAGCTCCGCATTCTCCGGCTGCTATAAACTTACGACGGTCAACTTTGAAGAAGGCGACGCGCCGCTTACGATCGGAGACGATGCTTTTTCATATGGAACGAGTGCCTCGAACGGGTCCGATAGGGGCTATAATCCGCTCACTTCTTTCGAGTTCCCTTACCGCACGACTTCTATCGGCAAGACTGTGTTCAGGAACCATCACTTGCTCTCCTCCATTACCTTCGAGGCAACGCCCGCAGGGAAGGAGCCTGTTCCGCTCACCTTCGTCGATTTTGCCTTCGGCGCGTATACGACTGCGATTACTTCGTCGAATACGACAAGCCCGCTCGCCATCACGAAGATCACCGTGCCCGCGCGTACGGAGACCATCGGGCAGGGCTTTGTGCAGGGTCAGCTCTCGCTCACCGAGATCGAGTTTGAGGCGGGTTTCCATGCGGATATTCCTAACTATTTTGCCTATGAGTGCCCCGCGCTCACCAAGATCGAAATTCCCGAGGGTGTGCAGAAAATAGGGTCGTATGCCTTCTCTGCGGGTTCTTTGACGAGCGGGAAATATAATAAGGTCAGCAGCGGCAGCAATGAAGAAGGGAACGTGACGGCTACTGCGACGAATCTCGCCTACGCTGATTTGGTGAACGATGAAATCACAACGCTTACCATTCCCGCGTCTGTCACGGAGATCGGGCAGTATGCGTTCCGCAATCTCCCCAACCTCGCGACGCTCACGTTTGCGGATGCGCCCGCGGGTACGGCTGCCGCGCTTGAAATCGATGCGAACAACTTCGACTACGCTTCATCGGGTGTAGGAGTGGCGGAACTTACCGTCACGCTCGGTACAACCGTGAAGAGCGTGGAGTCAAATTTCTGCCAAAAGAACAATCTGAAATCCATTACAATCAAAGAAGGAGTGCAAACGATAGCGGCGAGTGCTTTTACCACTACGGTTGCAACAGCGGCGGTTACGGAAGTTACCCTTCCCGTCTCGCTCACCTCGGTTGATCCCACCGCATTTTCGTTGCCTCAACTCAAGACATTCCATGTTGCTTCGGGCAATACGGTGTACGAGAGTGGGGATGGCGACAACGGCGTTCTTTATAAGAAGGGCGTTGATGGCGGCAACCGCACCATTTGCCTTGTCCCCAAGGCGAACACAACAACGACGTTCAACTTCTCGAACGTTATCATCGGGAAGGCGGCGTTCAGTGGCAATACGCATATCACCACGCTTACGCTCGGAACGGGCGTTACGATCGATGATCAGGCGTTCATGAACTGCACCGAGCTTCAAACGGTCACGATCAGTGCCCAGCCCACCTTCGTTTCGGGTGCGGGCGAGACGTTCAAAGGGTGTACAAAACTTGCAACGGTGACAACAACGGGCGTTACCGTTCTCTGCGACAACATGTTCAACGGTTGCGTCAAGCTCACGGCATTCGACGCTCTCGAAGATATCATCGACTTCGGCGGCGAGATAGGCAACGTATTCAACGGCTGCACCATCCTTGCATGGAACAAGGAGGGGGATGCAGACGGCATTACGATCAATGCGGCTATCACATCGTTGCCGGCAGGTACATTCCAGAATTGCCCCGCAATCACCAAGGTCAACCTCAACAATGTGACCGAGCTCGGAACTCGTGCTCTTCAAGGCACGGGGATCACGGAGATCGATGTCTCCAAAGTAACGACGTTTGGGCAATATGCCTTGGGCAGCACGGGGATTTCGACAGTCAATCTCGCTGCCGCAACGACACTTGGGGGCAACTTCCTCAACGGAACACAGGTGACAAGCGTCACGGTGCCCTCTGCGGTTGCAGATATCCCCGCAGCAGCTTTCGCGGGATGCGCTCAGCTCAAGACGATCATCCTTGAAGGCACTACGGCAAAAACGCTTGGGAATGCGTCGGGTATCCCTTCCTCGAATGCAGGGCTCTTGATCATCGTTGCCGATGATTTGGTCGATGATTACAGGGCGGCAAACAATTGGAAGAATACCGCGATCATCAACAAGATCGTCGGGACGAGCACGGTGCAGGTCAGCTTCGCGTCGGAAGGCGCGGGTGATGCAAGCGTAACGCTTCCCGAGGCGGTTACCGTTCACAAGAACGAGTTCTACACCCTTCCCGCCGCACCGACGGCAACAAGCCTTGGCGAAGATGTCTACTTTGCGGGTTGGAAGGTCGGCGACGGTACCGAATTGAAGGCGGCGGGCGAGCAGGTCGAGATCACGGCAGCCACCACGATCACCGCGGTTTACAAGAAAAAGACGACGGTCACCTTCTCTTGGGGCGAGGATGTTACGGTCACCGAACCCGCACAGGTGCCTACGGCGCAGAAGGTCGAAAAGGGCGGCAAGGTCATCGATCCCAACGTTACCCCTGTCTGCGAGGGCAAGACCTTTAAGGGTTGGAAGAAGCAGGGCGCAGAGGATACCGAACTTTGGGATTTCGCCTCGGATACCGTTCCCGAAGAAGGGGATACCCTCGAACTTGTTGCCGTTTGGGAAGCTGCGGCTCCTGCGGAATAACCGCTGAAAAGACAGCTCAAAGGATCAAAAAGTACTTCCCTGCACGCATTTTTGCGTGCAGGGATAGAGCTGTATTTTGGGG
>CANPWF010000139.1 GCA_947581885.1 uncultured Clostridia bacterium | reverse complement strand
GTGGTTACGTAGTGCAACTCATCCATGGTGCCGTTGATGGCACAGTCGGCAACTTTCCCCGCCGCGATCGCCTCTTCCACCGACTTGAAGCACATCTTCTCGGGAATGCCGTATTTCTCTTTGGCAACATTTCTCCGAAAGTCGTTGGGTTCGACGACCGCCGAGATCTTCACCCCTTCCGTCGCTGCCGCAAAGTCCCCGTACAGCTTGCATCGGAATCCATAGGACACGAGCATTACTTTTAGCATGGTTTTATTACTCCCTTTATAAAGTGGTTTTTTTATCTTTTCCGAACGAAGATGACGACTGCGAGCCCTGCAAGGAGCGCGGCTGCCGCGACGGCACAGAGGATCGCGCCGATCATGAACTTCTTGTCGGGTTTGGTTTCGTCCGCTTGGACGGGCGCGGAGTCGGGATTCGCCGCCGAGGGATTCTCGTAGGTGACATCGTTCGAACCGTCGGGCCTCGTAAGCGTTTCGGCACCGCTCTTCAACTTGAAGTTATCGACTGTGACGGTGCAATCGCCCGCCTGTACCGTGAAGTACGCCGCGTCCATATCGAGCGGAAGTTCTTTCTCCTCCTTTGCATAGAGGATGCCGTTATCGATTGCAATCGTGATCTTGCCGCCTTGGACGACCATCTTCACATGGTGCGTTTCGCCGTCGAAGAGGTTGAGGTTGATCGTATCGATATTCTTATCGTTGGGGTTGCCGAACCAATTGCTCACCTTCGTTGAGACGGTTTCACCCGATTGGTACACATGGAGGGAATACGAAGGATTGGATACGACAGCCGCCTGCGGCGTTCCGCGAACGAGCCCGAAGTTGAACTGCGAACCGTTCTTCGTATCGCTTGCCGTGAAATCGAAGTCGATCGTAGCGGAACCCGTGAGCGGGATGCGATTTTGGTACCAACCGAGGCTCCAACCCGAGGAATTGAGCACACCGTCCGCAACGTTCCAACCGCCTTCGAAGGCATCGCTCCCCTCGTCGAAGGTCTCTTCTACGGGAACAAGTTCGGGCTGCACAGGGGCGGTGTAGGCGATATCCTCGAATTTCAGTTTGAAGTTATCGATCGAAGTCATGGTCGAAACACTGCTCATGAGGAAGTACACCTTGTCCTCGGTGAAGTTCCCGAATGCCGTCGTCTCGGCTCCGTCTACGGTGGCGGAGATCTGCGTATTATCGATCCAGAAGGAGACCTTCCCTTCCGCAACTTTCATCTTTAAGTTGTGTTCCAAGTTGTCGTGCCAATCGAAGGGATAGTCCGCGATCCAATTGCGCCCGAGCCCGTCGGTGATCGTCAAGACGGCGGTGCCGCTGTCGTCCGCATAGTAGGCATGGATGCCGATGCCGCCGTTCTGCTGGGAAAGATCGGGAAGGAGTGCGATGTTGAACTGTACGTTCGTCCATGTCCAACCCGACTTGACGGAGGAGAGATCGTATTCCCCCGCGAAGAAGTCGAAGGAGATGTACGTTTCTCCATCATTCGTTGCGATCGACTGTTTGAGTTGGGTCGTCGCCCAAGGTGCGACAGGGTGGAATTTTCCGCCGTTGCCTGCCGATTTCCATCCGCCCGAACTGAGAGCGTTCATAAAGTAAGCGTCGTCCTCTGCCCCGTCGAAGGCGAGTTCGATCTCCACTCTCTCTTCGGGAGGTTCCGGGGGTTGAGCGGGGGCGACGTAAGGAATGTCGCCGTTACTCACCTTGAAATTATCGATATACGAAGTCGTATCTTGAGCTTGGAAACAGACCTGCGCGGTTTTCGATTCGGCGAATGCTTCGGTCGTCGTCTCTCCGCTTTGATACTTGACAGACGCGAACGGGATCGAGGACAATTGGCCGTTGTTGAACGAGATGAGCCCGTCGTCGACATAGATCGTAAATGCCTCGTTCTCCACCTTGATCTTCATGTTGTGCGCTTTTCCGTCTACATAGTTGGTCCCGATCTCTCCGATCCACACATCCTGATCCATGTAGGCGTTGACGGTCAACGTATTATTGGAGAAAAGATGGATCCCAAAGCCGCCGCCCGGCTTATACCCTGTTGTAAGATCGGGAGTGAAATATACGTCGAAGTTCGTAGCGGTCGCATAGAAATCGAAGGAGAAGTAGATCGTTTCGGAGATGTCGTATGCAGTATTCGTTTTGGTGATCGCCTTCGCCGCCGAGGCATGGTAGACACCGTTTTCAACGACCCAACCTCCGTTGGAGTGTGTTGCAAAGACATCGCTTACGCCCTCATCGGATTCGAAATCGAGATCGACGCTCACATCCCCTGCGGGCGGTTCGGGCTCCTCTTCCGAGGGCCCCACGGGCGGGACGTATTCGATATCGGAATTGCTGACGATAAAGTTATCGATCCAGCTCTCCGTGTCCGCCGCGCGGAAGAAAACGCTTACATTCGTTTCGGTTTTTAATCTTTCAAAGTTATCAAACGAAATAGACGACCCGACTGCGCTGAATGTAATGGGATCCGTCTCATCGTCCATATAGACCGAAAATGCATTGTCTGCAATTTTGATCTTCATGGTGTGAGGGGTATTGTCGCCATAGTACTTGTGGTTTGCATAATCCCCTTTCCACACTCCCGCGTCGAGGTCGGAATTGACATTCAATCTTCCATTATTGTCCTCAAAGATATGCACGCCAAAACCGCCCTGCCAAGAAGTAAGATCGGGAGCAAGCAACACATCAAACGGGCAGGTATCCGCATAGAAATCGAAGGAGATGTACGTCGTTTTAGTAAGATCGATCTTGTCCTTTGTCGACGTTACTGCTTTTGCCGCAACGGGAGTATATACCCCCCTTTCCGCCTTCCAACCCGCAGTGCTTGCTGCCGCTTCAAAGGTACCGCCGTCGTCGGTCGTAAAGTCAACAGTCTTTTCCGTGAGCTCCGCAGCGCGGGCGGAAGTGCGGGGCAGGAACGCCGCCCCGAGACCCGCCGTCAAGGCGAACGCAGCCGTCATCGAGAGCAATGCGATCGTTCTTTTACTCTTTATTTTTTTCATCATTCTTTTCCCCTATCATGAAATTTTTATGCCGAACCCCTTCCTTATGCTTTGGAAGCGAGGAAAGCGTCGAACTGCGTCTGTTTCGCGGTGAGAATATCGTTGAGCCCATTCTGCGCCAACTTGCCGTTGAGCTCGTTTACGATGTCGTCTGCCGTCTTTCCTTCGGTATAGGAGCCTTTGAGGAGCTGTTGCAGCACGATGCTGATCTCCCGATCGCAATCCTGTTGATATCTTGCGACGGAAGCGTCGGGCACGAACGCAAAGCCGTTCCCGGGGGAGACAAACGCTTCCTCATTGATCTTTTTGATCTGCTCGACCATATCGGCGGGCTGGAACTGCTTGCGGTAGGCGTTGAACATCGTCGGGAAAGCCCAATCGGCGAACACGGCGTAGGAGTTCCCGTTGATATACCTGATGTAATCGTACTCCTCGTATTCGCCCTGCGCGTTGAGCATTTCACCCGTTTTCCACTCGTATTCCGCCCCCTCTTCGCCGAGCGCGAGAAGGTTGTAAAGATCTTTATCGGTGTAGAGGAGATCGAGAAGTTTCAAGCACTTATCCGCCTTGGTGCTGTTGCGGCTGATGACCGTCATCGAAGAAGTGATGTTGCTCGTCGTAAGAAGAGGAGTGCCGAAACGGAACTGCACGAATTCCCGCCCGACCTGCGAATACAGATCGGATTCACAACCGGGCTGATAGGTCCCGCAGAGGCGGACGCGTTGATTCCCGACGATATCGACGGTTTGATCCTTGCGAAGGTAGCCCTTCGTATACATATCCATACTGAACTGCACGAACTCCTTGAATTCGGGCGTGGCATATTGGTTGAGGACCTTGGTGCTGTCCGTTTCCGCCGTGGCGCGAATGACCCCCGGATACGTCGTTGCGGTGCCCAAGTTATCGAAGGAGTAGTTCTCCATGAAGATGGTATCGTACGATTCGCCGAGGATGAGGGTGCTCTGCGGAACAACGCCGTCCTTAGAGATCTCGGGATCGTTTTTGATGTAATCCATCGCCTTATCGATGACATCGGCGTACGTCCAACCCTCCGCGTCGATATTCGCCTGCGTGAGGGGTTTCCCGTCGATGGTGAGATCGGGCACGATCTCCTTATCGATGGCAACGCCCGTCGAACGGGCAAAGATCTGTTCGTTGATGACTCCGTAGATCTTCCCGTCGATCTTCGCCGCCGCCCAAATATCGTCGTTGAGGGCTTCATAGATATGGGGCGCGTATTCGGGAAGTTCCTCCGTGATATCCATGAAGTACCCTTCGTTCGCGCGGAGAGAATAGGGATTCCCCGTCAAAAGGGAACCGATGTAGCACATATCGTAGTACTCATTACTGTTGAGCATGAGCCCGAGCTGTTCGGAATAGGTGGTGTACGCGCGGAAGGTGAGTTTCACCTTGAAGCCGAGCTTCTCCTCGACGTACTTGTTCACCTGCGATTCCACGCGGGAAGCGCCGTCGATATTTCCGCCGCCCGTGTAGACGACGTACTGCACAACGTCATCCCCTTCGTTGCCCGTTTGGTCGCGGCGGCAGGCAGCCATCAGCCCCACACTCCCCGCCAGCACGCCCGCGCAAAGAATCGACGCGATCTTGGTCCATCTTTTCATAACTTTTCTCCTTATAATTTTTCTCTGAAATTTGAATGGGACTCCCCCATATTGCCCTGATTACCCTTTTACCGCCCCTACCGTCATGCCGCTCACGATGTACTTTTGCAATGCGA
>CANPWF010000138.1 GCA_947581885.1 uncultured Clostridia bacterium | reverse complement strand
AGGTGCGGGGCGGCGCGTCCATGCGGGGGGCGTACGCAACCGTATAATAACGTCATTCCGAGCCGAATAGTCGCCGCTCGTAATAGGCGGCGAGTATTCGAGTCGAGGAATCACCTTAGACTTAAAACTGCGGTGACCCTTCGACACGCCGCAAGGACAGCGGCGGCTCAGGGTGACGTATTTATAGCCCTCCGTACATCCACCCCCTTCGGCGCGGAAGGTCGCCGCGCCACTTCCCCCTCAAGGGGGCAGCGAGAGAGGAGGGGCGCACGTCATCCTGTCCGACCGAAGGGCGGACGACCCTTCGGCTCAGGGTGACGTATTTATAGCAGTCCGTACACTCACACCCCTCCCTTCACCCCCTTCAAAATATCCCCGCGGAAACACTTTACAAACGCGGGGGATTTTACTATAATAATAGCATGATCAAACTTGCGGAAGGGTGGAAAGATTTCTCCGTGCTCGCGACGGGCGACGGCTATAAATTGGAGCGGTGGGGGAATATCACCCTGCTCCGTCCCGATCCGCAGGTCATTTGGAGCGGGAAGGACCTCTTTCGGGAAAATTACGACGCTGTGTACCGCCGTTCGGAAAAGGGCGGGGGCGCGTGGGAATTTCGCCGCTCTATTCCCGAGAGCTGGAATATCTCCTACGGCGAGCTCACCTTCAAGATAAAGCCCATGGGCTTCAAGCATACGGGTCTGTTCCCCGAGCAGGCGGTCCATTGGGAAGAGACGGGCTCCCTCGTCCGTAAAGCGGTGCAAGAGGGCAGGAAGGTGAAAGTTCTCAACCTCTTCGCCTATACGGGCGGAGCGTCCGTCGCCCTTGCCAAGGCGGGGGCGGAAGTCACCCATGTGGACGCTGCCAAGGGCATGGTGGAGCGTGCGGGCGAGAACGCCCGTCTTTCGGGGCTTTCGAGCGGGATCCGCTACATCGTCGACGACTGCAAGAAGTTCGTCCTCCGCGAACTCCGCCGCGGCAACCGTTACGACGGGATCGTCATGGACCCTCCTTCATACGGAAGGGGGCCTTCGGGCGAGATGTGGAAGATCGAAACGGAGCTTTTCCCCTTCGTCAAGCTGTGCGCGGGGCTTTTGTCCGACGATCCGCTCTTTTTTCTTATCAACAGTTACACAACGGGACTGCAACCCGCGGTCCTTTCCAACCTGCTCACGCTCGCCCTCGGGCGGGAGGGGAAGGTAGAGGCTTACGAAGTCGGACTTCCGACAGAGGAGGGCATCCCGCTGCCGTGCGGTGCGGGAGGGATCTACATCCATGAATGACATTTCGGAAAACATCCTGTTCGAGGACAACCATATCCTCGTCGTCTTGAAGGAGCAGAACGTCGCTTCCTGCCCCGACGAGAGCGGGGACGACAACCTTCTCGATACCTTGAAAGGCTATTTGAAGGAAAAATACCAAAAGACGGGGAACGTCTATTTGGGGCTCGTGCACCGTTTGGACCGCCCGACGGGGGGCGTGATGGTGTTCGCCAAGACGAGCAAGGCGGCGGGTCGGCTCTCCGAACAGATGCGCACGGGGGATTTCGCCAAGAAATATCTTGCCGTGCTCGTCGGCACGCCTTCTCCTTCGGGCGCGAGGCTGGAAAATTACCTCAAAAAGAACGCCGTCAACAACATGGTGTACCTCTGCCCGCAGGGGACGGACGGGGCGAAACTCGCCGTTCTCGACTATACCGTCTTGCAGTCGGCGAGCGGGCTCTCCCTCGCGGATATCCGTCTGCATACGGGCAGAAGCCACCAGATCCGCGTGCAGATGGCGGGCATCGGGCACCCCGTATTCGGCGATATGCGCTACGGCGGGGAGAACGCCGTGAAGGGCAAGCTCGCGCTGTGGGCATATTCGCTCGCCTTCACCCACCCCGTCACCAAGGAGCGGATGCGCTTCCTTGCGGGGCCTCCCGAGGACGGTGCGCCGTGGAGTGTATTCGACATATCTTCCGCCCTGCGCCCTCTGTAATTGGAAAAAATTGTGTCCGTTGCCCGAAAAAATTCTTTTTTTTCGCAAATAGGGGAATTACCGCTTGACGGATACGAAATATTTGTGTAAAATGTATAGGATAATCGCGGGCGAGTCTGCCCGCTCGGAGCATACTTTCATGAACAAGGTCAAATTACGTCTCGTCACGTTGATAGGATTTTTGGTGCTGTTCGCCCTCCTGATGGGGTTGGGGTTCGGTGCCCTCGTTCCCAAGCGCGCCCGCGCTGTTACGACTTACGATCCTTCTTCTCTGTTCTGGTCCCGTACGGGCGGCGACGTCGCGGCGTATAAACAGAACGCGGAGGCGGAAAAGGCTTATACGACGTTTGTCTTTTCGGACGGCGGTACGGTCGAGTACCACCGCAATCTTGCATTGAAGTGGTTCGAAAAGGATACCGAGGTTTCCGAAACTTCGCTTGCCAACCCCGGGAAGGCGGCGTACTTCAATTTGCAATTCACCTTCGGGAATATCCACTTCACCAAGTTCACCATCGAATTCCAGAGCGCGGAAGAGAACATCACCAAAGACGGCAAGTCCGTCAACACCGTGATCTTCGAGAAAACGGAAGAAGGGGTGAAGGCGTATCTTCAAAACGCTTCGCAGCAAAAGGACGAGGAGTTCTCCTCTTCTACGGACGGGGTCAACATCGTCGGACTTAACGGTTCCGAGAATGTCGTGCTCTCGCTTACAGACGGGGCAGTCGACGGGCAAGGAGTTCCCGAAGCGGGCGAGTTCCATGTCCTTCTGAACGAACAATACCTCGGCACTTTCACCAATATCGGCAACAACTTCCTGCAATACCGCACTTCGGGCACGGCGACAACGCCCATGATCTTCAAGGCGGAACTCACCGACGACGCGAAGCAGAGCGGGCAACAGCAGAAAGTGTTCATGACTTCCCTCAACGGGCAGACGCTCGAAGTGCAGGACGGCACCCCCGCTTCCACCGCGGACGGGGATAATTCGGTCCGCGTCACGGGCGGCAAGGTGCACGACGATACGCCCGCCGTCCTCGTTCTCAACGAGAAGGTCTATCCGTTCATGCTCGGGCAGCGGTTCTCGCTCGACTACGAAGCGGTCGATGTCTGCTACGATCAGCCCGTTGTGCGCCGCTCCTTCTATATGCTTAAAAAGGACGGCGAAAACTACGTCACCCCCGACGAGTCGAAGGACTCCGAGGACTACGCGACGCTCAGCACCAACAACTACTTCATGCCGCCCACGGATAAGAATTCGGCGGAAGAGGAGTATGTCTCCATTCGCTTCACCCTCGACGACGACAGGGATACGGCGGAAGAGGAGTTCATCTATCTCACTTGGTATGCCGATCTCGATGTGACGTACGGCGAAGGGCTGAACGGCGGAGACGGCGTGGTGCGGACGTTCTCCAACAACGCCGCTGAGGAGCCTAAGTCCATGGACTATATCCTCGTCAACCGCGAACGCAAGGGCCCGACCTTCACCGTCCTCACCGCGACGGCTGCCGATCCCGAAGTTGCGGAGAGCAAAGCCTCCAACGCGATCGACGATCCTCAAAATTTCGTCCAAGAATATCAGGACAAGCTCGACGAGATCGCATCCGACGAGAAAGTGAGCACGGGCAACGGCGCGTACTTCTATCTCCCGTCTCTTAGAAACCTCATCAAGAGCGACTATGCCGACTACCGCAACCTGCGGTTCAGCATCTATTACAAGAAGCCCATCGCCTCGACGACGGCTTCGAGCGAAACGTCCCTCCGTTACAACAACCTTCGCTTCCAGATCGATACGGAAGGCATGTACCGCTTCCGCGTGATCGCTTCCGACGCGAACAGCAACGCGATGGAATACTACAACGAGGACGGCGAGCTCGTTACCGTCAATGCCGATAACGTTTGGGATATCGAGGGCATTCCCGAATTCACCTTCACGGTGGAATACAGGGGCGCGACCATCGAACCCGCGGGCGAGCAGAGCATCGGATATCGCGGCAGCAACTATTCGATCACCGATTTCGAGATCGTCGACGGCGGCAACACCGAGAAGAAATATTCCCTTTGGTATCTCGATCGGAGCCTTCTCCCCGAAAACACCGAGATCCCTTCCTATTCCGAACTCGTCGAGAATACCGAGACGTACTTCACGGGTAGCTTGCACAACGGCTTCCGCGAGATCCGTGTGTTCAATTCGGAGATCGAAGAGGGGGACGACGCTTGGGACGATACGGATAACGACTACGCTTGGGATCCCGATTCGTCGCTCTCCTTCACCCCGCAGGAGTCGGGCTTCTACGTCGTCCGCCTCATCCATACCGATAACGACTACAACGCGGGTGCGCAAAAGACGGTGTACCAAGTCATCGAGGTCCGCAACCCCATCGACTATATCCCCGGCGAAAACAATTGGTTCAAAGAGAATGTAACGTCCGTCGTGCTCTTCTCCATCTCCGCCGTGCTCGCCGTTATCATCGTCATCCTCTTTGTGGTGAAGCCTTCGGATAAGAACGTCGAAGACGTCGACCTCGAAAAACTCAAAGGCAAGAAAGCCAAAAAGAACACGAAGTAATCGCGCTTCTGCCGTTTGAAGAAGTGATCGTTCTACTGCTGATTGAAAACGCAAGCATTTCATCTACAATTTTCAAAAATCCGCCATGGGCGGATTTTTGTTTTGGTTCGCCCCTTGGCTCCCCCTTTGGGGGAGCTGTCCCCGCAGGGGACTGAGGGGGTGTGAGTGTACGGAACCCCGAAAGAGCGCACCACCCGCACCTCATTTCGAGCGCAGTCGAGAAATCTCGCA
>CANPWF010000137.1 GCA_947581885.1 uncultured Clostridia bacterium | reverse complement strand
CCCTGTACGCTGTACTTTGCCTTCTCGCTCTCCACGATGGCGACCAACCGCGCGGGTCTGCAATGGGCTTCCCTCGTTGCCGCGATCTGTTCGGTCCTTCTCGCCTTTGCGGGGAGCGGACTTATCTGTATGCTCATCTTCCGCCCCGTCCGCGAAGTCATCGAACGGGCGGAGAGCCTTTCCCGCGGGGACTATTCCCCCCGCCCGCCGCGGCGGTGCTTCTTCTCGGAGATCGCCGACCTTTCGGACGCGCTCGAAGTCGCCCGCGAAGAGGTCTCCAAGGCGGACAGCATGCAGAAGGAACTCATCGCCAACGTCTCGCACGACTTCAAAACGCCGCTCACCATGATCAAGGCGTACGCCTCGATGATCAAGGAGATATCGGGGAACGACAAGGCAAAGCGGGAAGCGCACGCGCAGATCATCATCGACGAAGCCGACCGTCTCTCCGCCCTCGTTACCGACCTTTTGGACCTCTCCCGCCTCGAAGCGGTGGAAGAGAGAAGGGAGATCTTCGATCTCTCCGAAGCGGTGGAAGAGACTTCTGCTCGCTTTTCCTACCTCAAAGAGAAGGGCTATACGATCGAGACGGAGATCGCGGAAGGGATCAAGTGCTTTGCCGACCGCGCCCGCATTCAGCAGGCGGTGTACAATCTCATCTCCAATGCGGTGAACTACGCGGGGGACGATCAAAGGGTGCGCGTGAAGCTGTTTGAAAAGGAAGGGGGTGCGCGGCTCGAGGTCATCGATTCCGGCAAGGGCATTCCCCCCGAAGAGGTCGATCACATTTGGGATCGCTACTACCGCTCGACGGGCACGCACAAGCGTCCCGTGCAGGGAACGGGCTTGGGGCTCTCCATCGTGAAGAGCATCCTTCTCGCGCACGAGATCCCCTTCGGGGTCGTCTCCGAAACGGGGAAGGGGAGCTGTTTTTGGGTGGAATTTCCGACCCCCGCAGAGGATAAGGAGGAAACGGTATGAGAAAATGCGGAATGGGAGCGGTTCTTTTTATCGTTCCGCTCTTTTCGGCGGCATTTCTCGGAACGAATACGAAGGCGAGTGCCAACTCCGCGCCCCCCTATTGGGAGGGGACGGACTGCGCGGGTGCCATCCTCGCGGGGGACGAATGTCCCATCGAAGTCAAGCACGAAAAGCTGACTTTGAGCGTTCCCTCGTTCGCTTCGCAGGGCGGGTACGGTTCGGTCACCGCGGAGTACGAATTCTATAATCCGACGGAAGGGGACATCTCGGCGACGCTCGTGTTCCCCATGGGCACCAAG
Source organism: uncultured Clostridia bacterium (assembly GCA_947581885.1). Taxonomy (GTDB): domain Bacteria; phylum Bacillota; class Clostridia; order Christensenellales; family Borkfalkiaceae; genus Gallimonas. Next base: position 3,506 of record CANPWF010000137.1, on the reverse strand, counting down.
CCCGACTACGCGGGGGACGAATTTCCGAATCAAAACTACTATTCCATCACGGCGGACGGCGATCCCGTAGAATATACCCTTCGCTACACCCGCAATCTCTGTTGGGACGGCGGCGGGAACTCCTTCGATATCGACGACGGCATTCAGAAGCTATATGCCGAAACAGACGAGCTTTATAGGGACGATTTGCCCGTGTACGTGCACACCGTCGAGGCGCGTGCCCCCTTCGCCCCCGAAACGAGTGGGGGCGATTGGGTGAATTTGGGGATCGAATTCGAGGGTTCGGTAAAGGATACCCGCGTGTTCGGGGCGGAATCGTGCAACTTCTTCACCTATAACGGAAAGGGGCAGATCGTAAAGGGATATTTGAACGAAGAGGGGCTTACGAGCCTGTTCACCTTTTACGCCGTGGGGAAGGACGTTACCGTCGGGAAGATGAAGATCTACCGCTACCGCGGCAACACAAAGACGGTCGACGAAGGGGCACACATTACAGAGCGGCCCGTTCAGACGACCACCTTTCAAGAGCTTGCCGATGAGCTCTGTAAAAAATGCGGCGGGGAGGAGTTCAGGGAAGATTGGAAGGACGGGTTTATTTCCCTCCTCGAAGAGAACAGGATCAAGGGCACCTGCATGTGCCCGCTCGATAAGTTCGCTTTGAGTAAGAGCAGTTTCCTCTGTTGGTATGAATACTCGCTCACCGTGCCCGCAAAGGGGACGGTAACGAACACCGTCACCGCGCCCTTATATCCCGATGTCGACCGCACGGGGAAACAACAGCTTTACCGCTATGTGTACCTGCTCTCGCCCGCCTCAAAATGGGCGAACTTCGGCGGGATCGATATCCGGATCGAAACTCCCTATTATCTTTCGGATGGCTCCTTTGAATTTGAGAAAACGGAGAACGGGTACGTGTTTTCGCGGGATCGTCTCCCGATGGGGGAACTCTCGTTTGTGCTCACCGAAGAGGAAAGGCAAGTCGCCGCCCCGCATGTCGACCCCGCGCCGTCGGGTTCGCTCATCCTTGCGATCATTCTCGTCTGCGTCGCCGCCGCCGTTACCGTAACCGTCGTTACGATCGTCGCGGTCCGCGCTTCCAAGCGGAAGAAACGCCGCCGCGAAGAGGAGCGGAAACAGCTGATGGGCCGCGCCGAAGAGGGCACGATCGACCTCCCCGAACCGCCCCACGATAAAAACGAGCCCAAACAATGACATCAAAAAAACGGTTGCCGCAGCAACCGTTTTTTGGTATCGATCGTTTAGCTATTGAAGAAGCTGTTCTTTGTGCCGATGAAGGCCGTGATCTCCTCGCGGGTGACGAGCTGTTTATCCGCTGCGTAATTCGCCACATATTGGTCGTAGGCAGCGGCAACCGCAGTGTGTCCGAGCTTGGTGTTGAGATGAACAGTCACCTTGTTCTCGTCCAAGAAATCATCGTCGAACGTTTCGATGTTGTCCTGTTGAATGAAGAGCATCGGGATCTCGGTTTTTACCTTTTCGGGCTTTCCGTCCGTCCCCGTTTGGAAATACCACACTTCCTTGAATTCGATATCGAACCTGCGGGAAAGCGCATCCACACTTAAGCCGCCTATCAGTTTTGTCTTGATCGGGGTCGCACTTCCGTTGATATAGATCGTATCGGCATTGAGTTTATTCTCTTCATCGACTTTTTTGATGGAATTGATCCCCGTGACTTCCCACAAATTGAACCACTGTGTATCGAAGTCGACAAGTTTCACCGTCTCCTTCACCTTGGAGCCGACGAGCTGCCCCGTGGCGTTGTCGTACGCTTCGAGGGTGCCTTCGATCTTGAGGTCGTCCGATTCGCGCTTGTCGCCGAGGATGTAGGTGTAGTCCGCCGTCTTGTGATATTCGGCGACCGTCTTGATGTTCTTCGCCGCCGTGCCGTAGAATTCGTACAGCTTGCCGTCCACAACGTCGTCGTTCACATCGAATTCCACCTGCCACATCGCCAAATTCACAATGTCAAGCGCGGCTTTGAGGTGGGTGGGGGAGCTTTCGTAGCGGAGAACATTGCTATCAGAAAGCTGAATACGCGCACTTGTCTCTTCGCTGTCCTTTTCGTAGGAGAGCTCGACCGCCGCCTGCACCCCTGCTTTCAACCCGACGAGAAGGGTATTCGTATCGTCCGTCAGCTCGATCTTGAAATCGAACCTGTCGCCGTTGTGCGTGAAGGATGCGTAGTTATCGGGATTATCATTGATGAACGTCTGATACAGGTTGACGATCGTGTCTTGCACTTCAAACACAAGTTCCACTTTCTCGGAAAGGGATTCGATACGGTTGAAGATATCGTACACAACGTTGAGCTGTTTGCCGATCGCCTTCTTCCCGATCGAGGAAACGTTTACGAAGTTTGTGTTGAAATCGGTCGGAACATTGTCGCTCACCATGTTTTCGGGTTTGAGCGATTCGGGGACAAATTCCCAAATGTCGAGGCGGGCTTGGAAGAACCGCGCAACAACGTCTTTCGCGGTTTGGGTGAGAGAGGGCTTTTCCACGGTGAGATTCGCGGTGCGGGTTGCGGTGATGTAGTTGTCCCCCGAGAAGGTCACCGTCGCCTCGCTCGTGCCCGAGCCCGTCCGCTTGTTGTTCTGATAGGTGACGGTTACGTCTTTGGGAAGAGTATTCAGCCCCTCTGCAAGGAGCTCATGTTCCTCTCCGTCGTAGGGGAAGGTTTTATTCTCAAATGTTACGTCCGAAAGGTCGATCGTCGCCTTCGTTACGGTGAGCGTTGCGGTGAGCGTTTTGGTAACATACCCCGTGCCCGAGAGCACAGCCGTCGCCGTCTGCTCGCCCGCGTTGGTGCGCTTGTTGTTCGTGTAGGAGACGCTCACCCCGGTGGGGAGAGTCCCTGTCACGGTGATCTCATGCTCTGTCCTATCGTATACGAACGAAGCGTTCGTAAACGTCACGCCCGTGATCTCGACGTCTTGCTTGGGTGAATCATCATCTTGGTTTCCGCCGCCGCTGTTATTGTTGTTTCCGTTGTTGTCCGTGCCTTGGGTGGTGGTATTGGAGTTTGCGGGCGTTTCGGTGCTGTCGCAAGCGGCGATGCCGAACGCCAAACACAGTGCCATACAGGGTACAAGAAGAGCAAGCAGGAATTTTTTCATGTTGTCACCTCGTTTTGAAAGAAGAAGCCAAGATCACTTGGCTTCGTAGGATTTGAGAGTTTTTTTCGCCTTTGCGAATTCCGCACGGTTCTTCACGAGGGCGAAGGGGAAGATCAACGCGCTTGCGAACAGGGTGAACAGCGAGCCGACGATGAAGAGGAGCACGGAGAGAAGTCCCGACAGGATCATGAGGAGCAGCTTCACCGTGATGAACCAGATGATGCCGTCGAGGTCGAGCGTGAAGATGACCCCGGGCATTCGGAAGGAGTGGATGAAGAAGTCCATGAAATCGACGACGACCCCGTCCCAAAAGAGCTGCGTCGTAAAGGTGAAGCCGCACACCGCAAGCACGAGTCCGAGGCAGTACAG
>CANPWF010000136.1 GCA_947581885.1 uncultured Clostridia bacterium | reverse complement strand
CACATGCCCGATATTCCCCAAAATGGGCATGAGCATGTTGGCGTACGAGTTCGCCTTGGTGGACTGCTCGCAGAGGTAATCGTTCACTTTGTCGAAATCCCTCTTGGCGGCCTCTTCATGGCAGAACACCTTTACGACCTTCTGCCCGTTCATCATCTCCTCGATGAAGCCCTCTTCCGCCGCCACCGCACGCTGCTGCCCGAGGAAGAACCGCCCCGCGCCGCCGCCCACCACTTTGGTGACGAAGAGAATAATGACGATGAAGCTGAGCACGATGAGGAGCAGCCACACACTGTACACCATCATGATGATGAACAGGGTAACGACCATGATGCACGACGTTAAAAGTTGCGGGAGAGATTGCGAGATGACTTGGCGGAGTGTATCGATATCATTGGTGTAATAGCTCATGATATCGCCGTGGTTGCGGGTATCGAAGTATTTGATGGGGAGCTCCTGCATTCCGTCGAACATCTGCCCCCTCATCTTCTTCAAAAAGCCCTGCGTAATGATCGCCATCAGCTGTTTATCCACCGCGCCCGAGGCGAAGGAGATGACGTACAGCCCGATGAGCGTGAGCATGTGCGTCGTGATATACTTCGCGACGTTGACCATGACGGGGGCCTCCGCCGTACCGAGGTTGACAAGCTCGCTCCCGCCCCAGAGAACATGTTGCTCCGTCGCCGCTTCGATGGCTTTGAAGATACGTTCCATGAAGATGGAAGGAAGTGCGGAGATGACCGCGTTCACGACGATGAGGATGAGCGTGAACGTCATCATCTTGGGATAGTAGTGGAAGAGTGCCTTGATCGTGCGCTTGAACGTCCCCTTGGGAGCCTTCATCGGGACCCCCTTTCCGCCCCCGTGCGCGGGGCGACCCATCATCATTTTAGGCATTGTCGTCACCCCCTTTCCCTTCGTCCATTTCGCTGAGGGAAGAGATTGCTTTCCCGCCCTTGTTCTGGGTGGTGTACACTTCGGTATAGATATCGTTGGTGCCGAGAAGTTCCTCGTGCGTGCCGACGGCGACGACCTTGCCCGCGTCCATGATGACGATTCGGTCGGCATCCTCGACGGAGGAGGTACGCTGGGCGATGATGATCTTGGTCGTCGAAGGGATATATTCGCGGAACGCCTTCCGAATGAGCGCGTCCGTGTGCGTATCGACGGCGGAAGTGGAGTCGTCCAAAATCAGGATCTTCGGCTTTTTCAGAAGGGCGCGGGCGATGCAGAGACGCTGTTTCTGTCCGCCCGAGACGTTGGTGCCGCCCTGTTCGATGTGCGTATCGTACCCGTCGGGGAAGGCGCGGACGAACTCATCCGCCTGCGCCAATTTGCATGCCTCGACGAGCTCTTCGTCCGTGGCGTTCTCGTTGCCCCAACGAAGGTTTTCTTTGATCGTGCCCGAGAAGAGCACGTTTTTTTGAAGCACGACGGCGACTTGGTTACGGAGCGTTTCGAGGTCGTACTCCTTCACGTCCCTTCCCCCCACCTTCACTGTGCCTTCCGTCACGTCATAGAGGCGGGAGATGAGGTTGACGAGGGAAGTTTTCCCAACGCCCGTACCGCCGATGATCCCGATCGTCTCCCCCGATCTGATATGCAGGTCGATATGTTCGAGGACGCTCTTCTCCGCCGCCGCCGCATACTTGAAGGAGACGTTCTCGAAGTCGACCGAGCCGTCCCGCACCTCGGTAATCGCGTTTTCGGGACTTTCCAAAGTGGACTTCTCGTTCAGAACTTCATAGATACGGCGCATGCTCTCGATGGACATCGCGATCATGGCAAACGTCATCGAGAACATCTGGAGCGACATTAAGATCTGCATCCCATAGACGATGAGCTGCGAGATCGCCGTATATTTGAGCGTCGCGCCGAAGCCGACGGGCGTTTCCGAGAGCACAAGATAGGAACCGAGGAAGAGCACCGTCGAGAGCACCGTGTAGAAGAAAAAGCCCATCACGGGATTGTTCCACGCAAGGATGCGCTCCGCCTTGGTGAAATCCTTCTGTACGTCGGTCGCGGCGCGGTCGAACTTCTCCTTTTCGAAGTCCTCTCTCACATAGGATTTTACAACGCGGATACCGTTCACGTTCTCTTGAATGGACTCGTTGAGATTATCGTACTTTTTGAATACGCGGCGGAAGAGCGGCATCGTTTTCCACATGAGGAAGAAGAGGATAGCGGCGAGCGGCGGCACGACGGCGATGAAGATCCATGCGATATTCCCGCCCAAAATAAATGCCATCACGGCGGAGAAGATCATCATCATGGGGCTTCTCACCGCCACGCGGATGATCATCATGAAGGACATCTGTACGTTGGTGACATCCGTCGTCATTCGGGTGACGAGGGACGGCGTGGAAAACTTGTCGATATTCTCGAAGGAGAATTCCTGTACCGCGTAGTAGAGATCCTTGCGAAGGTTCTTCGCAAATCCCGCCGAAGCCCGTGCGCAGAAGAGGCCCGAAAGCATTCCGCATACAAGGGACGCGATCGACATCGCAACGAGAATGCAGGCATATTGCCCGATCCCGAACATCCCTTCCGTTCCCCAAAGCTGTAAACTGTGCTCCCCGAGCCGTGCCCCTTCCATATAGCTGAGGAGCCCCGCGATATAGAAGGGAAGCAGGCATTCGAGAATGACCTCGAACGTGACGAAGATAGGAGACAAAACGGTGGATACTTTGTATTCACGAATACATTTTGCAAGCCGCTTGATCAAAGAACACCTCCGATTGCTAAGTCCCGTAAACAGAGCGTATAAACGAACAAAAGGCGTAAATTCCCGTACGGAAATTTACGCATTCTCTACGATTGCTCCTATCTTATCATATGGAAAAAATTATGTCAACTTTCTAAAGGGGGCAAAATAAAAATTTACCGCATTTTCGCGGAAAGGAAAACGCGGCTCAACCGATGAGGTCCTGCTTGAACTTTTCGATGACTTTGCTCTCGATGCGGGAGATCTGCACCTGCGAAACGCCGATCGCCTTGGCGACTTCGCTCTGCGTCATGTCCCGAAAGTACCGCAAAAACACGATCTTCTTCTCCCGTTCGGGGAGCCGCGCGATAGCCTCTTTCAGGACCATCCGTTCGAGAAGGTCGTCCTCACGGTCGGAGGAAGGGAGTTTTTCGAGGAGGGACGACGACTTCTCATCCTTATATTCGGACTGTTCGTCGATGGAGACGGGCATGCGGGAAGAGCCGAGCGCGAACACCACGTCGCCCTCTTCCATCGAAAACGCCGCCGCGAGCTCCTTTACGGTGGGTTGCCGCCCGTTTTCCGAAAAGAATGTCTCCGAATAGCGGTTGAGCTCCCGCGCCGTCTTTTTGAGTGCACGGGAAACTTTCACGCTCCCGTCGTCCCGCAAGAACCGCTTGATCTCCCCCGCGATCATGGGCACGGCGTAGGTGGAAAAGCGCACGCCGAAGCTTAAATCGAAGCCCGCGATCGCCTTCAACAGCCCCATCGAGGCGAGGGAATACAGGTCGTCGTACTCCACGCCCTTGCCGAGATACCGCTTGACGATGCTCTTCAAGAGGGAAGAATTGTGGGTGAGAAGGAGCTCCTTCGCACTGCCGTCCCCCTCTTTGGCGCGGCGGAGAAGGTCTTGCGTCTCCCGTTCATCCAACATTGGCTTTCTCGCCGAAGTCTTTCCGCATCGTCACGCGGGTGCCCTCGCCCATGTTCGATTTTACCGCGAATTCGTCCATAAACGTCTGCATGATGGTGAATCCCATTCCCGATCTCTCCTCGTCCGCCAGCGTGGTGAAGAAGGGCTGGACCGCTTTTTCCACGTCCGCGATCCCCTTCCCGCCGTCCGAAATCTCGATATGTAAGCGGTTGCCGTCGATCTTGCAGACGATCTCGATCCAACCCTCCCCGCCGCGGTAGGCGTGCACGATGCAGTTTGTCACCGCTTCCGAAACGGCGGTCTTTACGTCGGAGAGCTCGGAAAGGGTGGGGTTCAACAGCAGTGCGAACGCCGCCACCGCATTCCGCGCGAACACTTCGTTCTCCGAACGGGAGAGAAACCGTAAATTCATCTCGTTCATACCGACTCCCCGAGTTTGGGCATGAGGGTGTATACCCCCGAGAGCGCGAGGATCTTGTCCGCTCCCGCGTCGGGACTTTCGAGATACATGCCCATTCCGTATTTTTTGAGTTTTTTGTAGCGGCCGATGAGGAACCCGATCCCCGTCGAATCCATAAAGCGCACCCCCGCAAGGTTGAATACCGCCCGCGCGAGACCCGCGTTCTCGTCGATGATCCTGTCGGCATCCTCCCGCGCCTTGGGGGCGGAGTGCTCGTCGAGTTCCCCCGAAAGATAGACGTAGAGGTTCTGCCCCCTCCGCTCCGATTGCATGGTCATGCCCCACCTCCCTTCGACGGACGACCGTCTTAGGGCATTATACCAAAGGAAAGAAGGCGGTTAAGGAATTTTTCCGTCGGAAAGAAAGGAAATGCGTCGAAAACCCTCCCGAAAAAAAGTTCCCGCAATTTGAAAAACAAACGAAAAAACACTTGACTTTTGCCCGTTTTTATACTATGATAAACAAGCATTGCATCGGCGGAGAGAGAAGCGGGCCTTTAGCGCAGTGGTCAGAGCAGTCGGCTCATAACCGATCGGTCCGCGGTTCGAATCCGTGAAGGCCCACCACCTCGTCGCGGCAAAAGTGAACTGCTTAGGTTCACCCGATGAATGCAAAGGATATGGCCCAATAGCTCAGTTGGTTAGAGCGCCAGCCTGTCACGCTGGAGGTCGACGGTTCGAGCCCGTTTTGGGTCGC
>CANPWF010000135.1 GCA_947581885.1 uncultured Clostridia bacterium | reverse complement strand
CTGCCCGACCGTAGGGCGCACGAGCCGCAAGGCGAAGTAACGCAGTGAAGGATCTCGCCCAACTCCATACGTACATGCCTGTTGAGAGGCGTGCGGGATTTCTCGACTGCGCTCGAAATGAGGTGAGCGGGGGTGCCAAGGGGGGGAACGGAAGGGTGCGTGACGGCACGGCGAGGGGGAGCCGAGGGGCATTCGCCCGTGTGCGTGTACGCGGGCGGGAGAAAAAAGAAAGAAAAATTTCCGAAAAAAATACAATTCCGCTTTCAAAATCGATTGACAAGCCCTTTTCGTTGTGTTACACTGTGTGCAAGCACCGATGGGGGTGTAATTTTTTTGTATGGAGTTTCACCATGGCAGTCAAGTCCACCAGAATGAAGATCACGTTCGAGTGCACGGAATGCAAGAATCGCAATTACGACAGCTTCAAGAATAAGCGCAACGATCCCGACCGTTTGGAACTGAGGAAGTATTGCCCCGTTTGCAGAAAGACGACGGTGCACAAGGAATCCAAGTAACCCGCGGAGGAACATCATGGCGAAATCGGAAAAAGAAGCCGAAAAGCTCGAAAAGCAGCCCGAGCAAAAAAAGCCCGAAAAGAAGAAACAGGACAAGAACAAGAAGCCCAATTTCTTCGTTCGCTTGGGCAGAAAGTTCAAGGAGACGTTCTCCGAGCTCAAACGCGTTACATGGCCCTCCTTCGGGAAGGTCGTCGCGAGCACGGGCATCGTGCTCGTCGTCGTGCTCATTTTCACCGTTCTCGTGACGGGCGTGAATGTGGGATTCTCCGAGCTGCTCGACCTTGTGACCTCGCTCGGCAAGTGACGGAGGGATCGCGATGGCAGTGGAAAACGAGCCCCAATGGTATATCCTTCACACCTACTCCGGTTATGAGGCAATGGTGAAGGAGAGCTTATTCAGGCTGATCGAAAACAACAACCTCAGCGATCAAATCTTCGATGTGAAGATCCCCACCGAGCAGACCATCGAGGAGAAGGCGAACGGGAAAAAGAAGGTCGTCGAACGCAAACTTCTTCCCTGCTACGTCTTTATTAAGATGATCTACTCCAACCAGCTGTGGTATCTCGTGACGAACACCCGCGGCGTAACGGGTTTCGTGGGTCCGCAGGGCCGTCCCAAGCCCATGAAAGAGGACGAGATCCGCAAGATGCGCCTCGAAGAGTACGTCGTCGACGCAGACTTCAAGAAGGGCGACCGCGTCTCCATCGACAGCGGCCCTCTGGAAGGGTTCATCGGCGTGATCCGGGATCTCAACGACGAATCCCAGCGTGCCAAGGTGGCGATCACCATGTTCGGCCGCGAACAGGATGTCGAGGTCGAGTACATTCAGATGACCCGCATCTCCGAGACGGCGGTGGAGATCCCCAAAGAGGACGAAGAATAAAATTTGTGACCTCATCGCGGGGCGAGAGCATCGTCCGCGGTGGAAGTGGCAGGCGGTAAATCTTTCTGCCGCCGCAAAGACCACGATATACGGAGGAGCAATATGGCAAAGAAGGTAACCGCAGTCGTCAAGCTGCAACTTCCCGCCGGTAAAGCCACCCCCGGGCCGCCCGTCGGTTCGACGCTCGGTCCGCACGGGATCAACATCCCGGGCTTCACCAAGGAGTTCAACGCCAAGACGGCGCATCAGGAAGGGCTCATCATCCCCGTGGTGATGACCATCTATCAGGATCGTTCGTTCACGTTCGTCTTGAAAACGCCGCCCGCACCCGTCCTCATCAAGAAGGCGTTGGGGCTGGAAACGGCTTCCTCGACCCCGAACAAGACCAAGGTGGGCAAGCTCACCAAGGCGCAGGTGGAAGAGATCGCCAAGACGAAGATGCCCGATCTCAACTGCGATTCGCTCGAAAGCGCGATGAGCATGATCAAGGGCACGGCGCGCAGCATGGGCGTCACGGTCGAGGAATAAGGAGGCTTATCATGGGAAAGAAATATGTAGACAGCCTCAAAAGCTACGATCGGACGAAGGTGTACGAGGCGACCGAGGCAATGGATCTCGTCCTCGCGAACGCCAAGGCAAAATTCGATGAAACGGTGGAGCTCCATGTCCGTCTCGGCATCGACCCCCGTCAGGCAGACCAGCAGGTCCGCGGCGTTCTGGTTCTCCCCAACGGCACGGGCAAGACGAAGAAAGTCCTCGTCGTCGCCAAGGGCGAACGCGCAGACGCGGCGCAGGCGGCGGGTGCGGATTTCGTCGGCGCGGAGGAGATGATCCAGAAGATCCAGACGGAGAATTGGTTCGGCTTCGACGTGATGATCACCACCCCCGATATGATGGGCGTTGTCGGGCGTATCGGTAGATTGCTCGGCCCCAAGGGCTTGATGCCCAACCCCAAGTCGGGCACCGTCACCATGGATGTCGCGAAGGCGGTCGCCGAGGTGAAAGCGGGTAAAGTCGAGTACCGTCTCGATAAGACGGCGATCATCCACTGCCCCATCGGGAAGAAGAGCTTCGGAACGCAGAAACTTATCGAGAACTTCAACGCGCTGATGGACGCGATCGTCAAGGCGAAACCCGCCGCGGCGAAAGGGCAGTACATCAAGAGCGTTTCTCTCACGAGCACCATGGGCCCCGGGGTCAAGGTGAACTACACGAAAAACTGATCGCCCCGAAAAGCGTAAAAACGCTTGACGAGGCAAAGAAACTTTGCTACAATATAGAAAATACCGCAGACAACGGGTGCCTGATATGGCTTAATTTCCCGTCGAGGTAGCAAGAGCAGAGAAGTTTTGCTCCGTACCCGTCTGCGGTACGGAGCTTTTTTACTCGGCGCGGTCGCGCCAAAGGAGGTAACATGTCGGAAAATTTCGAAGCGAAGAAAGCCGTCGTCGAAGAGATCAAAGGAAAGATCAGCGCGAGCAAGTCCGTTGTGCTCGCCACGTACGACAGGCTGACGGTCGCGGAGTCCACCGATCTGCGCAGAAAGTTCCGTCACGCGAACTGCGAGTACAAGGTCTATAAAAACACCCTTGTGCGCAAGGCGTTTGCGGAGCTCGGCGTGGAGGGATTCGACAACGATCTCAACGGTTCTACGGCGTTTGTGTTCTGCCCCGACGAGACGAGCGGCTGCTCGATCATCGCGAAGGCGGCAAAGGATACGCCCGCACTTGCGGAGAAGATCGTTCCGAAGAGCGCGTATGTCAACGGCGCGTATGTGGACGCAGAGGGAGTGAAGAAACTTGCGGCGATCCCTTCGAGGGAAGTGCTCATCGCAAGGATGCTCGGGTGCTTGCAGGCACCCATTGCGAATTTCGCCTATGTATTGAAGGCGATCGCGGACCAAAAATCATAAAATCCTCGGAGGAAACAAATCATGGATGTTCAGAAACTCATCGAAGAAGTAAAGGCGATGTCCGTCGTCGAACTCAACGATCTCGTGAAGGCACTCGAAGAGGAGTTCGGCGTTTCCGCCGCTGCTCCCGTCGCCGTCGCAGGTGCCGCAGCAGGTGCCGCCGAAGCCGCCCCTCAGGAAGAGGAAAAGACGGAATTCGACATCGTGCTCAAAGATTTCGGCGCGAACAAGATCGCCGTCATCAAAGCCGTGCGCGAGTTCACGGGTCTCGGGCTTGCCGAAGCGAAGAAGGCCGTCGAGAGCCTCGGCGTGATCAAGGAAGCCGTCCCGAAGGCGGATGCGGAAGCCGCGCTTGCCAAACTCAAAGAGGCAGGGGCGACCGCGGAACTCAAATAAGCAAAGGATCGAAACCCGCCCTTTTGGGGCGGGTTTTTCCGTTTCGGCGGAAAATTCATGATAAAGTCACCGAAAGCACTTGACGGAATAAAAAATTACGGGTAAAATAGAAAAAGGTCAGGCAGGAGGTCTTATCCGTGAAAAGTAAACTTGTCCGCAGAGTGGCGGCGATCGCATCTTCCGCAGTTCTCGCCGCGGGTGCGGTGTGTATGTTCGCGGGCTGTACGAGCAAACATCCGCTCGTCACCGTCACCTATTCCTTCAACGGCAAAGAGTATGCCGTGGAGTACGAACTTTCCCGTCTCATGGCTCCGCAGACGGTGCAGCACTTCATCGAACTTGCCGACGCGGGTTGGTATGAGGGGACGTGCATTCACGACTATAACGAGAGCTTCATGTACGGCGGCGGCTACACCGTCGACGAGGACGGGGAACTGCAAGAGAAGGACTACTTCGCCTTCGTGAAGGGCTACGAAGCCGATCACGACGCGTTCACCCAATCCGTCCGCAAAAACGACGAAGTGCAAACGCCTCTCTATACCGTGTACGGCGAATTTTCGGATAACGGCTGCGTGCCCGCTTCGGTGGAATACAAGCACGAACGCGGTGCGCTCGTCATGTACTATACCGATAAGTCGGATACGGGCAACTTCGACGTCGTCGTCGACCGTGCCGACAGCGGCAAGGGCAACGACGGGGAAAAGACCCAGCTCGTGAAGTATTCGCTCAACAGCGCGACGAGCCTCTTCTACACCTGTCTGAACACCGATTCCTCGCGCGATTCGAAGTACGCCGTGTTCGGGAAGGTGACCGACCTCACCGAGAGCGGCGCGTTCGAACAGCTCATCGCCGCGATTTCTTCTTATCGGGACGCGCTCGAAGAGGGGGTGGACTTCACCGTCACCGAAGAGCCCCGTCTCGACACGCTCGACCATGTCGGCGACGACGATTTCGCGAACGTCCGCGGCGGCAACAACAAAGCATCCTTCTCCTTCCCCAAGGAGATGCCCATCGTCATCACGTCCGTCACGGTGGATAAGTATTGATTTGAATTTCATTTGTTGGCGTTGCCCCCTCTTCGAGGGGGCTTTTGTTATGTTCCGTTTCCCCTCGGCTCCCCGCCTCGCACCTCATCCTGTCCGACCGAAGGGCGCACGAGCCGCAAGGCGAAGTAGCGGAGCGTAGCGGAG
>CANPWF010000134.1 GCA_947581885.1 uncultured Clostridia bacterium | reverse complement strand
GCCCGACCGTAGGGCGCACGAGCCGCAAGGCGAAGTAACGCAGTGAAGGGATCCCGCCCAACTCCATACGTACATGTTTGTTGGGAGACGTGCGAGATTTCTCGACTGCGCTCGAAATGAGGGGAGAGTATGGACACCGCCCCCCTCTCTCGCTGCCCCCTTGAGGGGGAAGTGCCCCGCAGGGGCAAAGGGGGTGTTATAATAATGTACGCCGTATTTGTGACACCCCCTCAGTCACGGCAAGGTCAGCCGTGACAGCTCCCCCTCGAGGGGGAGCCAAGGGGTGGGCGGGCGGAGTACGCCCCCCACCTCATCCTGAACGCAGTGAAGGGATCTCGCCACACTCCATACGTACATGCGTGTTGGGAGACGTGCGAGATTTCTCGACTGCGCTCGAAATGAGGTGCGGGGCGCGTACTCTTTCCGCCGCCCCCACGTCCATGTTTCGACGTTGCTCAACATGACGTGGGGGCTCCGTTGGCGCACGTCATCCTGAACGGAGCGTAGCGGAGTTGAAGGACGGACGTGCGCTTCAAGAATAACCGTACATTCACACCCCCTCAGTCCCCTGCGGGGACAGCTCCCCCAGAGGGGGAGCCGAGAGAAGGAGGGGCGCATAAAAAAGGGGTATGGCGGCATACTTGCGGTATATGGGGCAAACGAAACAAATCACGGGGAACGTTGAAAAGGACGTCTCTTCCCTCAAAAAACTTCTGCCTGCCGAGGATATCGCCGTCTTTCGCTTTCGTTCGGAGAGCGGGATCTCTTTCGCCGTCGTCTATTCGGACGCGGTCACGGATAAGACGCAGCTCTCCGAACAGGTCGTAAAGCCCCTTCTTCGATATGGTGGGAGCCCTTCTTCCGAAGAGATCGAAAAGCGGCTCGCTTCCCCCGAACTGCGGGCGGCGAAACCTCTTTCCAAACTCTCGGAAGAGGTCCTTGCGGGCAACCCCGTCCTTGTTTGGGAAGGCGGGGCGGAGGGCGTTGCGGTGGGCACGAAGCAGGTGTTCGCGCGGGCGATCTCCGAACCCCCCACCGACGTTACCCTCAAAGGCCCCCGCGAGGGGTTCATCGAGGATGTGAAGATCAACACGTCGCTCGTTCGGCGGCGATTCAAGACGGGGGAACTGCTCATCGACACGGTGACGGTGGGCAAGCGTTCGCAGACGACCGTTGCGGTGTGCTATCTCAAAGGCACTTCCCCGCAAAAGACGGTGGACGACATCAAGGAAAAACTGCAACGGATCGATATCGACTATATCCCCGATTCTTCCTACTTGACGCACTTCCTTTCCGATCGCCCCTATTCTCTTCTCAAACAGATCGGGACGACGGAAAAGCCCGATATCTTCTGCGCGAAGCTCGCCGAGGGGCGGGTGGGGCTCTTGGTAGACGGCTCCCCCATCGCGCTCACCGCGCCCTATCTCCTTGTGGAGGACTTTCAATCGAGCGAGGACTATTTCGTCTCCCCCTACCGCGCGACGTTTACGCGGCTGTTGCGGCTTCTCGCCCTCCTTGTGGCGGTGTATCTTCCCGCATTCTACATCGCGGCGCAGCTCTTTAAGTTGCAGCTCTTCCCCATCAAGCTCCTCTTGACGATCGCGGGAAGTATCCGCGACATCCCCTTCTCCCCTTCCATCGAGATGTTGCTCGTTCTGCTTGTTCTCGAAGTTCTGAACGAAGCGAGCATCCGCATGCCGAAATATGTGGGAATGGCACTCTCGGTGGTGGGCGCACTTGTACTCGGCGAGACGGCGGTTTCGGCGGGGTTCGTCTCTACGCCCGCGATCATCATCGTCGCCTTCTCGGGGATCGGGCTGTACGCGGTGCCCGACCTCATCGAGATGACGAGCGTGTTGCGCCTTGCGATGCTCTTTGTGGCGGGCAGCGTGGGGACGTACGGCATCATCCTGTTGACGGGATTCTGCCTTCTGTATCTCGTGACGTGCGAGAGTTTCGGTGCGCCGCTCCTCGCGCCCTTCTCCCCCGTGGTGGGGCGGGACCTCAAAGATTCCCTCGTGAAGTTCAACCTGCGCTCCTTGCCCCTTCGCCCGAAAACCCTCAAAAGCCCCAACAAAAGGAGGATGAAATGATCTCCCGCCGACAACTTTTCTTCTTCCTCGCGTGCGTCGCGCCCGTGGGGAAGATGATCTTGCTCCCCGCGCGGCTCGCGGAATTCGCCGCGAACGACCTTCTCTTCCCCGCCCTCATTCAGCTTGTTTTGCAGGCGGGGGCGGTGTTCTGCGTGCTCCTTCTCGCCAAGCGGAAGGAAGGGTTCTGCGCGATGCTCGAAGGGACGTTCGGCAAAGTTTTGGGGAAGATCCTCTGCTGTATCTTCGCCCTCTTTTTGCTGTTCGCCGCCCTCATTCCCCTGCTCGAACAGAAGCTCTTCGTGCAGAGCGTATTTTACGACACCCTGCCCTCGATCGCCGCGTTCGCGCCCTTCTTTGTGTTTTCCGCCTATCTCTGTTCGAAGCCGCTCTCTTCCTTCGGGCGGATGTGGGATATTCTCGCCGTCGTGTTTTTAGGCGGATTTCTCGGGATCGTCCTTCTCTCGGCGGGAAGCGCGGACTTTGGGGCGTTGCTGCCCGTCGGCTCCTCGGGCGGAAAGGGAATTTTCTTTTCGACGGTGAAAACGTGGCATTGGTTTTTCGATGCCGCGCTCCTTCTTCCCCTGCTCGGGAAGATCGAATACAAAAGACATCTCGCATGGCAGGGTGCCCTTTGCTACCTTTTCGGAGGAGTCGCCGTGCTCTTCTTCCTCGCCCTCTTCTACGGCGTATTTCAGGAGACGGCGGCAAATCAGCTCTTTGCCTTCTCTTTGGTGGCGAAGTACTTCCCCGGCGTGACGACGCTCGGCAGGGTGGATTATGCCTTCTCCTTCGCGCTGTCGCTCGTGATGGCGTTCTACGTGCTCATGCCCTTGCAGGGGGCGATCGAGTGCGCGTTGCAGGCGTTCGGGCGGGAAAAGCACCTGCCGACCCTTCTTTCGGTGGGCGTGAACGCCGCCTTCTTCGTCCTCGTGCTCGCCCTCGATTACAAGTTCGGATATGTTTTGGAAGGGATCTCGGGCGGGGCGGTGTGGCTGTTCCCCCTCTTCGCCCTCGCCGTGCCCGTATCTTCCCTGCTGTTGAGGAGGGCGCGTGAAAGGTAAATTCTTGAAGAGCATTCCGCTCAAACTGTATCTGATCCTCGCGGCGATCGTGCTTTTATCCTTTTTCTCCAACGACTTCGGGCTCGTGGATATCCAAAAGACGGCGATCATCCTCGCCGCGGGCATCGACAAGACGGGGGAAACCTTCACCCTCACCGCGCAGATCGCCGTCCCCAAGGGGAGCGACCGCACGACGGGCGGAACGTCGAGCGTGGAGATCGAAACGGAGGGCGAAACGGTATCCGACTGCGTCTCCCTGCTCTTCGCCGAAACGGGCTGGGTGCCAAAGCTCGTGTTCTGCAACCTCATCGTGCTCGGCGAAGAGGCGGTGCACGAGGACGTGATCGCCTATCTCAACTACTTTCTTCGCAACGACTACATGCCCGATTCCTGCCTTCTCGCCGTATGCGAGGGAAAGGCGGGCAAGCTCATCTCCTCGGCGAGCGCGATCGACGACGCTTCCTCTCTCGCCATCGAAAAGCTCTTTTCGGACGCGGCGGAAAAATCGGGGCGGGTGATGATCTGCACGATGAAGGACTTCGCCATCGGCTACTACGGGGTATCCAAGAGCGGGTACCTGCCCTTCTTGCGCATGAAGGAGCAGAGCGAGAACGAATCGGCGGGTGCGGAGAGCAATTCTTCGAACGGCTCCGAGCCTCGCGAGACGGAACCGCAAATGATCTATTGCGCCGAGGAGACCGCCCTCTTCTATGAGGGGAAAATGGTGGGGCTTCTTTCTCCCGAGGAGACGCTTGCCTTCGCCCTCGTCGAGGGGAACGTGTTCAACGGCACGATCAACGCCAAGGACGGCGAGGTGCCCGTCACGCTCACCGTGGTGAAGGACAAGGGGAATTGCAAGCTCGATTTCGAGAACGGAAGCCCCGTTTGTACCCTCTCCGTGAAGGCGACCCTCCGCCTGTGCTGCCGCGGGGTGACCGCCGCCATCGGGGACATCGCCACCGACCGTATCACGCCCGAAATTCAACAGAGCGCGGAAGAGGTACTGAACAATTCCGTCCGATCGCTTTGGGAGAAGGCGCAAAATTGCGGGAGCGATGTTTTCTTCCTCAAACGGAAGCTGTATCGCTCGTCGCTCAAAAAGTACGGGGAATGGAAAGAGAACTTCTTCGAAGGGCTCACCGTGCGGGTGGAAGTACAAACGGTATCGGTGAAGTGATTTTGCTTGCCCCCGTCCTTCATTTATGCTATAATGGGAGTGTGAAAAAGAAAAAGGACGATTGGGATGACGGACGGGTGATCGCCCCCATGAACGGGGACGAGCTTCCCGCATACCGCCGCGCCGCCTATTCGGGACGGGAAGGAAAGACCGCCAAGGGGAAGTATTCCGACCTCACGAAGAAGGAGAAGCGCGCCATGACGCGTGCCCTCTTTGCCGTGATGCTCCCGCGCCTCCTCGCCATTACGTTGGGCTTTGCGATCGTCGCCCTCTTGATGGTCCTATGGTTGATGTAGGAAAGGGATTGCCCCTTTCTTTTTTTGCGCTTTTCTCTTGCTTCCCCCTTTGGGAATGCACCCGTTCGCGTCCTTCTCTCGCTTCCCCCTTTGGGAATGCGCCCGTTCGCGTCCTTCTCTCGCTTCCCCCTCTGGGGGAAGTGGCGCGGTGCCCTTCCGCGTCCCGTCTCGCTGCCCCCTTTGGGGGAAGTGTCCCGCAGGGACAAAAGGGGTTGGAGTGTACGGAAAGGCTATAATAACGTCATTCCGAGCCGAATAGTCGCCGCTCGTAATAGGCGGCGAGTATTCGAGTCGCCCCGCCTTATTCTGTTTATT
>CANPWF010000133.1 GCA_947581885.1 uncultured Clostridia bacterium | reverse complement strand
TCTCGTCCACTTTGAAGGTGTAGCCGTAAAAGTCCGTCTCCCCATAGATATACCAAAGGGGAACGCCCGTGAGCCGCTTTTCGAACGTCTCGACGATCTTCTTGCAGTCCGCGCGGTTCACGATGCGGTCCTCGGAGAGGGCACTGCGCGGGATATTCAGCGAGAGGGAGAGGATCCATTCCGCGTCCGCCTCCTCGATGCCCACCTCCGAAAAACTCTTCTTCATGATCTCCGAGAGTTTGGAAAGTTTGGTCTCGGTGACGAAGATCTGCTCGGGAGAGAGCGGGTCCCCGTCCATTTCGAGCGTCTTTTGAAAGGCGCGGATGGCGCATTCGATCATGCCGTCGTCGGGTTCCCGCGTGGTGAGTTTTTGAAGGAGGAACCCGGGGGCTTTCAGCGGGAAGAGAAGAGGGCTCTGCGAGAGGGCGAGAAGTTTCAAGATCTCATAGGAGATCCCCGCGACGACGGGCAGGAGCGCGATCTTCACGATAAAGGAGATGAGCCGCGCCCAGACCGTTCCCAAGATGCCCACCGCGCCGTACAGCATGGTGAGGGGGACGCTCGCGAGCGCGAACACGAGAATGGAGATGATGAGCACGATAAAGATGAAGGTCGTGCCGCACCGATCGTGCAGACGGGAGCACTTCTTCACGTTCTCCACCGTGAGATCGTATCCGTATTCGTAACAGTTGATGGTCTTGTGTTCCGCCCCGTGATAGCGATACGTCTCGCGGAGGGACTTGAAAATGAGGGTAAAGAGAATGTAACAGACGAAGATCAGGAGGCGGAAACCGCCCTCGATGAGATGATACCAGAGCCCGAACATCTCCGTCTCGGCGACGGCGGGCGCGGCTTTCGCGATGAGTTCGGTGAAAATTTGGGGAAGAAAGACGAACAGCCCGATGGCGAGCACGATCCCGAGGAACGTCGCGACGGCAGAGACGATGCCGCCGATGCTCACCTTCCAATGCTCCGCGATCCACTTGGAGAGTTTGGAGGGTTCCTCCGCTTCGTCCTCGACGATCGCCGCCTCCGAACTGCGAAGGAGTGCCTTCATGCCGAGCACGAGGGAAGAGACGAAATTATACACCCCGCGGACGAAGGGAACGCGCGTCCAGCGGGAACGTTTTTCGGGCGGGGTGATCCGCCGCGCTTCCGTATGGAGCTCGCCGTTGTCGTCCCGCACGACCGTCGCCATTCCGCTCTTGCCGCGCATCATGACCCCTTGGATCACCGCCTGTCCGCCGATGTATGTACGTTGTTTCTTCTTCATGCCCTTCTCCCGCCATAAACAAAACAGCCCCTTTTGCGAGGCTGAATGTCGTTAAATGCCGTATCTCTTCTTGAATTTATCGACACGTCCGCCGGTATCTACCAGCTTCTGCCTGCCCGTGAAGAAGGGGTGGCATTTGCTGCAAATATCCACCTTCATCGTCTCCACGTCTTTGGTGGTACCGATTTTGAACGTCTCGCCGCAGGCGCAGACGACGGTCACTTCATGATATTTGGGATGAATATCCGCTTTCATAGTTCTCACCTCGCTCGAATCAATTGAAATAACGTCCCTATTATATCCGTTTTTCCCTTTCCCGTCAACTCATTTTTCATGAGAACGGGAAAAAATATGCCTCATCCGCCCGTTTTTTTGCAAAAACGCGATTTCCGCGAAAACGCTTGCAAATTGGCGGGACGATATGGTATAATAGAGATGAGCATGGGGAATGCTCTTCTTTCCGCACGGGAAACCGAAAAGATAAGGAGCGTCCCCAAAGAAGGAGACGATATGAACGTCTGGAAAATCGCTTCGGCGGGCACCATCGAAAAGGAGACAAAACCCAATCCCGTTTCGGGAGACGGGCTTATCCGTGTCCGCGTGACGAAAGTGCTCATGGGAGGGGCGGATGCCGCGATTTATGCGGGCAAGCTCCGCGTCCGCTATCCGCTCGTTCCCGGGCGGTATGCGGTGGGCTTCGTCGCGGACGATACGGAGCACCCCCTCTTCCCCAAGGGAACGCGGGTGCTTCTTCGCACCTTCCGCGATGCGGAACAGGGCGGCACGGCGAAACGCTCCTTCGACGAGGAGGAAGTCCTCATTTGCGGGCAGACGTGCGACGGGTTTTTGCGCGACTTCGTTTTGGCATCGCCCGACGATATCACCCCTCTCCCCTCTTCCGTCTCCGACGAACAGGCCCTGCTCGTCCACCATATCGCCCTCGCCAAGGCGGCGATCGACCGTCTCGGGGCAAGGAAAGGGCAGCACGTTGCCGTCATCGGCGCGAATGTCCTCGGATATCTTCTCTGCCAACTGCTTATCTATCAACAGGCCGCGCCCATTCTCATCGATACGGACGCGGAACGCCTCGCCTTCGCAAAGGGCAACGGCGTATATTATACCCTTCCCGCGGATGAAAATCTTCTCGCGGGGGTCGGGGAGATCACGGGCGGGCGGCTCGTTTCGGGAGCCGTGTATGTGACGACCGCCCCGGGGAACGAGAGGGAGCTCCCCTTCCTCGTGAGTGCGCGAGGCAGCAACGTGGTGCTGTGCGGCCCCTATGCGGGGAATGCGGAGTTCGACCTCGTCCTCGCCCTCAAAAAACAGCTCACGATGCGGTGCGTTTGGAACTGTGCCGACTATGTGGAAACGGCGATCAACCTCATCGCCAACCGCGCGGTCGATCTCGATCCCTTCCGCATCGAACGGTTGAAGCCCGCGGGGCTCAACAAACTCTTCAAACGCTTTGCGGACGACCCCGAACTCGACCGCGAAACGATCTTCATCACCGATCTCGTATAACAGAAATCGGCCGCGGCTTCGGAAAGACTTCTCGGGCCGCGGTCCTTCGTTTCGGAACTATGGTCAAACTGATCGCGAGCGATCTCGACGGGACGCTTCTCGACGGGAACGGATCTCTTCCCGAAAGGCTCTTCCCCGTCATCGGACAACTGCATGAACGGGGCATTCTCTTCGCCCCCGCGAGCGGAAGGCAGTACGCCAATCTCGAACTCCTCTTCCGCCCCGTCAAGGACAAGGTCCTTTTCGTCGCGGAGAACGGCGCCCTCGTCAAATACCGCGGAAAGACCCTCCGCCTTACCCCCGTATCCGAAAGGGAGCAGGTGCGCGTCCTCGCCGCCGTCCGTGCGGAGGAGGGGCTGTATCCCGTACTCTGCGGGGAAAATCACGCCTACATGGAAAAGGGCGGGAACGATTGCTTCCGCGCCACCGTCATCGATGCCTACACAAATTGCGTACAGGTCGATCGGCTCGAAGAGGTGATCGGACGGGAAAGTATCTGCAAGGTCGCCGTTTTCGACGAACGTCCCGCCGCCGAACACTGCGTGCGCGTGCTCCCCTCCCGCCTTCCCTCCCTCCGCGCCATCCTCTCGAGCTTCCATTGGATGGACATCTCCTCGTTGAACGCGAACAAGGGGGAGGCGATCAGATTCGTGCAGGAGAAATTTCACTTTTTAAGGGAAGAGTGCGTCGCGTTCGGCGATCACATGAACGACTACGAAATGCTTGCGGCGTGCGGCAGGGCGTATGTGCCCGAGAACGGCTTCGCGGCATTGAAAGAACGGATCGGCTCCACCGTCCCCTCCAATCTCGAAGGGGGCGCACTCGAAAAGATCGAAGCGATCCTCGCGGAGGAAACGGCATGAAATACATGATCGCGTCGGATATCCACGGCTCAAAGTACTATTGCGACCTGCTCGCAAAGCGGTTTTACGAGGAAGGAGCGGGGAAGCTCATTCTGCTCGGGGACCTTCTGTATCACGGGGCGCGGAATCCCCTCCCCCGCGACTATTCCACCCTCGGCTGTGCGGAAATTTTGAACGGCTTGAAGGAACACATCCTGTGCATCAAGGGGAACTGCGATTCGCAGGTGGATACCCTCGTTCTGGAATTTCCCGTCGAGGCGGACTTCGCCCTTCTTCCCGTCGAAAACAGGACGGTCGTGTTCGCGCACGGGCACCTTCTTCCCGCCGTTTTGAAGAAAAACGACGTGCTCGTGAACGGGCATTTCCATGTACCCGCCTTCGAGGAGCGGGAAAATTACACCTATGTGAACTGCGGTTCGGTCTCCATTCCGAAGGACGGTTCTTTGCATTCCTATCTCGTCCTCGAAGGGAAAGAACTTACATGGAAGAACGTGGAAAACGGGGAAGTTTTCCGCCGCGAGACGTTGTAGAGCCATAATTCATGCAATATTCCCGATTTTTCGAAATTTTTTTGAAAAAATTTGGGGAACGTCACTTGACAACGCCGCGCAATGATAGTACAATAGGAGTAACTTCAAATTAAGGAGAGGTATCTATCATGGCAAACAAGAGCGATTACTTTGGTCTCGGTCGTGTTGTGAGCATTATCCTTGCGATCATCCCCTTCACGGCATGGATCCTCGGTATGATCACCCGTTTCTCGGAAGGCAAGATCGTCGCCGGCATCATCCGTATCTTCGGCGGATGGCTCATCTGGGTCATCGACCTTGTACTCATGATCGTCAGCGGCCACATCCTGCGCCTGCTGAACATCTGACGGAGCACAAAAAAAGTCCCGCTTCCCCTCGGAAGCGGGACTTTTTGATTGGTGGTTGCGCCCCTCGCTTCCCCCTCTGGGGGAAGTGGCGCGGCGACCTTCCGCGCCGAAAGGGGTTGGAAAGGGGTTGAATGTACCGACGGCTATAAAATTACGTCATTCCGAGCCGAATAGTCGCCGCTCATAATAGGCGGCGAGTAGTCGAGTCGCCCCGCCTTATTCTGTTTATTCCTTGGGCGGCACGAGCGCGTCCTTGCGCGAAGTAGGAATCACCTTAGACTTAAAACTGCGGTGACCCGTTCGACTCGAAGGGTCGTCAAGAGCAGACGACCCTTCGGCTCAGGGTGACGTAATTATATAGTTGCGTACACTCCCACCCCCTCAGTCACGCCAAGGGCGGCGTGCCAGCTCCCCCAAAGGGGGAGCCAAGAGG
>CANPWF010000132.1 GCA_947581885.1 uncultured Clostridia bacterium | reverse complement strand
GTACGTCGGCATCATGGACCTCGGCAAGATCCCCGGGCTCATCCAATCGCGCACCTTCGATTACCTCTTCCCTCTCCTCTTCGCCTCCGCGCTGTATCTTGTCGTCGTGTGCCTTCTGACGGCGGTGGAGAAAGTTCTCGAGAAGAAATTTTCGAAGGGGGATCGGAATTTACAATGGAAACGTCAACGGGGGTGGAAAAAGAAATGCCGTCCGAGCCCTTGATCAAAACCGTAGACCTGCAAAAATCCTTCGGGGATACCGACGTGCTCGACCATATCTCCGTCGAAATCGCCGAGGGGGAGAAGGTCGTCGTCATCGGGCCGTCGGGCAGCGGGAAGTCCACCTTCCTCCGCTGTTTGAACTTGCTCGAAACGCCGACGGGCGGGAGCATCTTCTTTGAGGGAGAAGAGCTCTTTGAGGGTTCCGATCTCGAAGAACACAGGAAGAAGATGGGGATGGTCTTTCAGCACTTCAACCTCTTCCCCCACCTTACCGTCCTCAAAAACATCACGCTCGCCGCGGTAGAAATGCGGCTGCACGAACGGAAGAAGAAAAAGCTGAAGATCCCAAAAAAGCAGATCGTCGCCGAGGAGACGGAGAAGGCGAAAAAACTTCTCGCCCGTATCGGGCTTGCGGACAAGGCGGACGTGTACCCTTCCACCCTCTCGGGCGGGCAGAAACAGCGGATCGCAATCGTGAGGAGCCTCGCCATGAACCCGAAGGTGATGCTCTTCGACGAACCGACCTCCGCGCTCGATCCCGAGATGGTGGGCGAAGTGCTCTCGCTCATGAAGGAACTCGCCGATGAGGGCATGACGATGATCGTCGTCACCCATGAAATGCGGTTCGCACGGGAAGTCGCCACCAGAGTGCTCTTCATGGACGAGGGAAAGATAGTGGAGGACGGCACCCCGCAACAGATCTTCGATGCTCCTTCCGACCCCCGCCTTCAAAATTTTCTGTCCAAAGTGCTGTAAAGTTCTTTTTATAAGACCGTGCCCGACCGCAAGTTTTGCGGTCGGGCACGGCATTTTACAGAACTTCCTTTATACAAATTGCAGGATATCGACGAGGATAGCAAAGCCGATGAGGAAGAAGAACCCGACGGTGTGGATGATCGCTTCCACCTTGCGGGAGACGGGCTTCCCGCGGATCCATTCGATAACGGTAAACACCACCTTACAGCCGTCGAGGGCGGGCACGGGAAGTAAGTTGAACACGGCGAGGTTGACCCCGATGAGGGCGGCGATCTCCAAAAAGCTCGCGAACCCTTGCGCGGCGATGCTCGCCGTCGTCGTGATGGTGGTGACGGGTCCGCCGAACGCGCGAAGCCCGAGTTTCCCCGTAAACAGTTCCCCGATCACCCTTAAAATGGAGCCCGCGATCTTGTAGGAATAGGCGAAGGAATGCCCGAGCGTCGGGAAGAACCCGAGGCGGTAACGCGCACTCTCGATGCAATAGTATCTCGCCTCTCCCCGCTCCTCCGTCCCGATGCCGATCGCGGCGAGCGCACTGTTATCCGTGCTGTTTTTGAGCGTCACGTCCCGCCTTAAACGAATGGTGACTTTCTCTTCGCGATAGCTCCCGTCCTCTTGCACCCGCGCGACGCGGAACTCGACTTCGTCGCCCGCCTTCCTCCCGTTGACGGCAAGCCCGATGTCGCTCGAAAGGTAGAAATTCCTCCCCCCGCCGCCGAGCAGGATGTCCCCCTCTTGAAAGGAAAACTCCGCCGCCTCTTGCCCGTCGGGAGATAAGACCTGCAAATAGCTCTGCCCGAAGGAGAAGAAGCATACGAGGATCAAAAACAGCGCGAGCAAATAGTTCATGCACGCCCCCGCAACGAGCACGAGGATGCGTTTCCAGCACGCCATTTCGGTGAACGTCCCTTCGCTTTTATCGGGGGGCGGCGCGGACATGGGTGCCCCGTTTTCCGTCCTTCCCCCCTCTTTCCCCTCTTCGGAAGGGATAGGCGTTTCCTTGACGGGAAGCCCTTCTTCCGCATCCGAAAGAACTTGCGAAGAAGGATCGGGTTCGCTCTTTGCGGGCGGCGTTGGAGCGTCGATGAAGGGGTCGGGCGGTTCGAGCCCGTCCTCGCCGTGGAAGGCGCAATAGCCCCCGAGCGGGATGAGTCGGAGCGCGAAGAGTTCGCCCGATTTTTTCCTTCTCTTTTTGAAGAGGGCAGGTCCGAAGCCGATGGAAAATTCGTCGATGCGGAATCCGAGCACCTTCCCCATGGCATAGTGCCCGAATTCATGCACCGTGATCATCACAAGAAGAATGAGGACGGCGAGCGCGACGCTCCCGACCGTCCCCCAAACGCTCAAAAGATTAGAAGGCATGCACGATCTCCCCCGCGACGCGCCGTGCTTGCGCGTCCGCCTCGGCGATGTCGTCGTACGTCTCCGCCCGCTTTGCGGAAACGCGGCACACCGTCCTTTCGATAGTTTCCGCGATGCGGGGGAAGGATATACTTCCCTCCAAAAATGCCCGAACGGCAACTTCCGCCGCCCCGTTCACGATGGCGGGCGAAGTTCCCCCCTCTCTTCCCGCACGGAGGGCGAGAGAGTAGCAGGGGAATTTCTCCTCGGGGAGCCGTTCGAAATGCAACGCCCCGAGCGAAGAAAAGTCGAGCGGCTTTTCGCAGGGAAGGCTCTCGGGATAGGTGAGGGCGAATTGGATGGGCACGCGCATATCGGGATAGCCGAGCTGGGCAAGCATGGAGCCGTCTTGGAAAATCACCGCCGAATGCACGATACTCTCGGGGTGCACGACGGCTTCGATCCTTTCATAGGGGGCGTTGTACAAATGGTGCGCCTCGATGACTTCGTACCCCTTGTTGAGCATGGTGGCGGAATCGACGGTGATCTTCGCGCCCATGTTCCATGTGGGGTGGGCGAGGGCTTCTTTTACCGTCACCCGTTCGAGCTCTTCTCGGCTTTTCCGAAGGAAGGGCCCGCCGCTCGCCGTGAGCACGAGTCTTTCGAAGGGGGTCTCCTTTTTGCAGCCGAGGGCGCGGAAGAGGGCGGAATGCTCGCTGTCGACGGGCACGATCTCCGCGCCGTATTTTTTGACGGCGGCATTGACAAGTTCGCCGCCGCACACGAGGGATTCCTTGTTGGCAAGGGCGACGCGTTTGCCCGCCTTCACCGCCGCCAACGTATAGCGAAGCCCCGCAAATCCGCTCGCCGCGATGAGCGCGACGTCGCAATCCGAGAAGATCTCCGAAAGGTCCGCGGGCAGCTCGTCCGCGCGGAGGGCGACGCGGGGGGAAAATTCCTCCTTCAAAAGAGCAAGCCCGCCCCCGTTCTTCCCGCAGACGAGAGCGGAAAAACGAAAGCGGCTCGGATACGTGCGCACGATCTGCGCCGTCTGCATGCCGATATTCCCCGTACAGCCGATGAGTGCGATGTTCAACATATCTGCTTATTGTATGCGGCTCAGCCGAAGATCATGATCCTGATGACCATCGCAACGGAGACGATGAGCCCCGCATAGAGGGTGGAGTCGATCCGATCGAGGATGCCGCCGTGACCGGGCAGGAGTTTCCCCATATCCTTGATGCCGAGCTTGCGCTTGACGGCACTCTCCACGAGGTCCCCGAATTGGGAGAACGCCGCGGTGAGGATGCCGAGCGCGAGGAAGAAGAGCGCGTTGGAGGGGGTGAGCGAAAGTTCCCACCGAAGGGGCGCGATGATGCCCGCCTCGTCGAGGAAGGTGAGCCCGTAGCACCCGAAGAAGATGACGATCGCGCCGATCGCGCCGCCGAGGAGCCCCCCTATCCCGCCGACGATCGTCTTTTTGGGTGAGATGTTGGGTGCCATTTTGGCGGGGAACTTCTTCCCGAGCAGTTTGCCCGCCGTATATGCCGCCGAATCGGCGAACGGGGCGACGATGTAGATGAGAAGCAGGGAGAACTCCGAATACCGTTCGAGGTGGTTGCACACCGAGATGATCACGAGGAACACCGTCGGATAGAGGAAACAGGACAGTGCCGCGCCGAGCGATTCGAGGGAGATCTTCCCGTGCGAAAACACGAGGAAGGCGAAGAGCACCGCGACCCCCGCGATGAGGGTACCGAAAGTGAGATACAGGGAGTAGTTCCGCCCTTCCGCCGTCACAACGCCGCCGAAGCCCGTCTCGGGAATAGATACGCCGAGCAGTTCCATAAAGAGGAAATCGCTCACCGCATACACCGTAAAGAGGAGCACGGAGCTCGTCATCACGGCGATACACAGCCCGCGGGTGAGCCGATCGCGGAAGGCGCGAAGCATCTCGAACGTCCCGATCACAACGAATACAAGGAGCAGGATATCGAACAGTGCCGTGCCGATATGGACGGCGCGTACACTGCCGTCTTTCAAAGGAACGCTCACCCACACAAAGAGTTTGAGTGCGAAAAATGCGATGAGGATCAGAAAATAGACCGCACCTGTGATACAGCGCACCCCGAACTCGGAGAGTTTCTTTTGTTTGGGCGCAGCCACTTCCTGCGCGGCTTGTTGTTCTTCTTCCATTACAGGACCTCAGAGTTTTCCGTATCTTCTCTCGCGTTTTCCGTATGCCGCGAGCGCGTCGTCGAAATCCTTTTCCGTGAAATCGGGAAAGAGCTTTTCCGTGAAGTACAATTCCGTATAAGCCGACTGCCAAAGCAGGAAATTGGAGAGGCGGAGTTCCTTTCCCGTGCGGATGAGAAGGTCGGGATCGGGCAAGCCCCCCGTCGAGAGCATGGCGGAAAAAGTCGTTTCGTCCACCTCGCGCCCCTCGCGCACCGCCCTGTTCACCGCAGAGACGATCTCTTGGCGGGAACCGTACCCGATGGCGAGCGAGAGCACCCCTCTTTCCCCCTCTCCCTCCTCGCAGCGCGATTCGGCGAGCGAGCGGATATCCTCGGGAAGAAGGGACAGGTCGCCGAGAATGCGAAGGGAAACGCCCTCCTTTTTGAGCGTTTCCGCCTCCCCCGCAAAGTAGGTGCGGAAGAGATCGAAGAGCACGTCGAGCTCTTCCTGCGGGCGGGAGAGATTTTCCGCCGAGAGGGCGTACAGCGTGAGGTAGCGCACCCCCTTATCGAACGCATAGC
>CANPWF010000131.1 GCA_947581885.1 uncultured Clostridia bacterium | reverse complement strand
AACGCCTCGCACAGTCCACCGGACTGATGCTCATGGTGCGTTCTGCGTCCCTCGAGGGGGAGCCAAGAAACGGGCGGAAGAGTACGCGCCTCGCACCTCATCCTGAACGAAGCGAAGGATCTCGCCCAATTCCATACGCACATGTATGTTGGGAGCCGTGCGAGATTTCTCGACTACGCTCGAAATGAGGTGTGGGCGGGGAGCCGAGAGGGGGCGGGAGACGGGCGCAAGCGAAATATTCCGCGCATTGTAACAGAAGTCCCCGAGACAAATTGCCTCGGGGCTTCTGTGGCGTTTGGTGTGGATAGGCTTGTTTTGTTACGTTACCGTACTTTGAATTTTGTTTCCCCGTTGTTTCCGCAAAGGGTTCTTACTCAACTACGGTAATGGTGAAGTTGGGTCCGCCGCTTACAACGATTTGAAGTTTGATTTGCCCTCTCGTTGTTTCCGCAGTGACGAGGTAGGTGCTGTTGCCTTGGTCTTGAGCGGTCGAGCTCTTGACGGTAACCGATTCATAACCACCGCCGGAAATGTAGCAGTCAAACGATCCCGTAATGCCCCAAACTTTGTTGTTGTCGTCGTATTGGACGGTGATCCCCTCGTACCCGTCTCCGTTCGGAGCGGTGACGCGCGGCCAAATTGTCTTTGTTTTGAGGTTCGAGGGGAGGTCCTGAGGTGTTGTATCCTTTGCGTCAACGGAAAGGACCCACGTATCGGAGGAATCGCCCGTAAGCGTAATGGTGAGCTCGTAGGAGTGATCCTTGCTGCTTCCGTCCGCCCCGTACACTGTCTTGGTGTACGAATACTTGAAGCTCTTCTCGCCGTTCGGTTCGAGGATCTCGGCGGTCTGGTGGGCAAAGTATTTCGGATCATACAGACGGGAGCCGTCTTTTTTGATCACGGTGATCGTGATATCGTCTCCCTCGACCGCGAACGTGACTTCATAGCTCGCACCGTCGGTGCCCGTTGCGGTGAGCGTCTTGCTGACCGAATCGACCTTCGTTACGGTGATCTTCGCGTCGGAGTAATCGTCGAGGGCGGCGGGGTCTCTCCATTTCGCGCCGGTAATGACAATGGTATACACCGTGGTGACATCACCTGCCGTTTCGTTAGCTTCCCAATAGTACTCAAATTCCCCGTCATCAACCTCTCTGCTCTTTCTTGCCAAGGAGCTACCGACCTGCTTGAAAGAGGAGCCGTCCTTCTTGAAGAAGTCCGCAAAGCGGTTCGCGCCCTTCGTCGAGATGTCAAGGCGATAGTTGCCGTCGGCGGTGAGGAGGGAGACGCCCGAGAGGGCCTTCGATGCGGTATGATCGGTAAGGTCGACCGTCACCGTGTAGGAGCTTGTTCCCTTCACATAGACGAGCGTCAACTCGTCCGCGTAGTTATCGATAGAGACGCAGGATTCCGCGCCATAGGTGCAGGTGCTGCCGAAAAAGACCGTGTAGGAATCGCCCAATCCGCTGCCGTCGTCCGAAACGTCGACTTTCTCGATTGTGAACACGACATCGACATCCGTGCCGCTTTCCTTCACGGAGACGGTGAGTTCTTCGCCGACGACAAAGTAGGTATCGTCGCCCACCAAGAGGGTGCCGTCGTCATTCACGACGAGCGCGGTATCTTCCTCGGCTTTGAGCACCGCAGTATTGTCGCTTGTGAAGGCATAATCGATCGCTTCCGCACCCGTAGAAAGCGCGGTCGCTTTGCCGCTTTGGAACGTATAGCCGTACGCTGCCGCGAAAGAGTAGTACGTCTTTCCGCTCAAAGCGTCCGCAAACGCTCCGAATTCCGCGGAGACCGTCGTCGCGCCCGCAACGGTGAAGGAATACTCGCCCTCGACCGCTTCGATCGCGGTGCCGTTCACCTTTACGGCGGTGACGTAATAGCCCGCGTTGGCTTCAACGGTCACGGTGACTTTTTCGCCCAAGACATAGCCGCTCTCCGACGCGGGAGCGGAGACGGACAGCGTGCCCTCGGCAGCGGCGGGCGAAGTGACGGTGACCTGATAGTGGGCGACACCGAACCCGACCTTTACCGTCGTATCGCCTTTGACGGCGAAGGAGTAGCTGTCCCCCGAAACGGTGACGTCCGCGTCGTTCACTTTCACCGAAGAGACGGCGTAACCCGTATTGGGCGCGAAGGTGACGGTGACCTGCTCATCGGGAGCATAGCCCTTGGGATCGGCGGGGGCGGATGCCGTAACGCTTCCGAGCGTCGCGTCGAAATCGAGCGTCACTTTATAGAACGTGTCCGCGTCCGCGTCCGTGTCTGTGTCTTTGGGGACAAGGTTGTCGCACGCGGCGGACGCAAACGCCGAACATGCGAGCACGAGGGTGAAAACGAGTGCCGAAAACGGCCTTAAAAATCGCCTTGTTTTCATGATGATGCTCTCCTTTTTCTTGCCGTCATAGACGGCAAGATGGGGCATGCCCCAAAAAATTTTTTTATTCTTTGAGTATCAGCCTACCACCTTCTTCCAAGAAAGTCAAGCGAATTTATGCAAAAATTCGCAAATTCCTCGAAAAAAGATGTATAAAAACGTATAAATAAGAAAAGGAGAGGGCGCGACCCCCTCGCTGTCCCCTTCGGGAATGCACCCGTTCGCGCCCTTCCCTCGCTGCCCCCTTTGGGGGAAGTGTCCCGCAGGGACGAAAGGGGTTAGGAGCAGGAACCCCCACTCCTACCCCGCCCCTTCGAAAAAAAGGGGGGGGCAGGTAATAAGGCATGACCGATTATACAGTTGCGTACTATCGACACCCCCTCAGTCACGCCAAGGGCGGCGTGACAGCTCCCCCAGCGGGGGAGCCAGGAAACGGGCGGAAGGGCACGTGACAGCACAGCGGGGGAGCTGAGAAAGGGAGCCGTCCTCCTACCTTATTCTCAAAATGGTGCCGTTACGGAGGTAGTAGGTGGCGGTGGTGTCGGTGCCGATGAAGAGGTCCGCGCCGACGGCTTCTTTCCCCTCGAAGTCGATCTCCACGACGCTCCCTTCCGCCGTAACGGTCAGCTTGTCCGTGTCCTCATAGCGGAAGGAGAGCCCGCCCACCTCGAAGTTTTCCGCCGCAACGATCCCGATATTTTGGAACCCGCTCGCGACTTCCTTATAATAATAGATTTTATCCGCGCCGAGGAACGCCGCCGTCGAGACACCCTTCTCCGAGAGCAGAACAACGCCGTCGATCCTGCCGCCGTACGTCTTATTCAAAAAGGAAACGCACTCGTTGATCGAGATGTCCCCGTCGATGATGAGCACGCTCTCGTCTCTCGTGCGAAGGAGCGTCAGGTCGCCCCCTTTGCGGCTGTACGCGTCGACGCGGCACCCGACGAACACGAAGTTCTCCGCAGTAAAGACGATCCCGAAGCACACCGCCGTCACCGTTGCGAGGAAGAGCCGCGTCATCCGTCCGAAGCGAACGCGTTCGGAAAGAAGCACCGCCCCCGTAAAGAGCACCGTTCCGCCGACTCCGAGCGAGAACCCCGTGAGCACGGCGGAGAAATCGAACACGGAGAGGAGGAGCAAGAAGAGGGAGAGCATGCCTTCGGGAAAGATACAGAAGAAGGGCGCGGCAGGCGGAATGATGACGGAGAGCATCGTGCAAAGCAGCAGCGGCAAAAAAAGCACGGGCAGGAAGGGGATCAGAATGGGGTTGAGAAGGAGCCCCCACAGCGAGTAGAAGCCGAACGTCTCATAGAGAACGGGGAAGGTGAGGATCTGCACGGAGAGGGAAGCGGCGATCGTCTGCGCGAGCCAACGGGGAAATTTCCACTTCATCAGTCCGCGGGAGAGACTTCCCGAAAAGAGGGCGAGCCCCAATACGGCGGAAAAGGACAGGCGGAACCCGACGGAGAGCCAATCGGCGGGGTTGACGGCGAGCGCGAACACCGCCGCAAAGGAGAGGGAATGCAGAAGGTCGTACTTCTTTCCGAAGAAGCGGGTCGTCCCGAGCACGAGGCACATCACCGCCGCGCGGACCGAGGAGACGGTAAACCCACACACGGCGCAATAGGCGAAGGAAAGGCAGGACGCGGGGAGAAAGGCGTATCGCTTACAGAAGCGGAAGATGAGGAGGGAAACGCCGTATAAAATGCCGATATGCAGTCCCGAAACGGCGAAGATATGGGCGATACCGCCCGCGCGTACGGCGGAGAGGATGCCGCTGTCCACCGAAGCCGAATTGCCCGTGAGGAGCGCGTAGCCCACGTCCGCGGGTTCCTGTTCCATCTCCTCGTGCAACACGTTGTAGATCGCCGCGTTCAGGCGGAGGAAAAGATCGGCGGAAGTTCCTTCCTTGGTAAAACCGTTCGTACTCATTGTGAAGCGAACGTTGTCGACAAAGTTATTCGTATCCGATGGCGGGAGCCCGTTCCGCCGCACCTTTCCGAAGAGCGAGAGCTTGTCTGCGGGGCGGACTTCTTCCGAAGGGAGGGAGACGGTGAGCTTCCCCGCCGTCCGTTCGCCGCCGAACCGCAGACGGGAGAGAACGACATCGCTGTACCCGTCGCGCACGGTGACGGAGACGACTGTCCCTTCCACGGAATAGGTGCCCTCCGCGGGTCCCGAAAGATAGCGTTCGGTGTAGAGATGGAAGAGCCCGACCCCCAACCCCGCAAAGACGACAAAGCACAGCGCGAGCGCGAAAAGCCTCTTCCGCGAGAAGGGGAAGAGGGCGAGAAGCAGCAGTAAAGAGGGGAGCAGAAATTGGGACGGCGTGAGCCAACCGAAGCGGACGGAGGAGTAGAGAAAGGCTCCGAAGCCGATGCCCGCGGCACAAAAGAAAAAGAGACGGAAGTTGATGCGCGGGCGCAGATCGGGATCTTTCAAAGTTCCGCGCATGGTTCCTCCTCTCTTGTTTTTCGGGTCTGCTTTTGTTTGTCGCGAATTTTTCCATTTTCCGCATATGGGGTGGGAAAAACTTCGATCATTTCCGCATATGGGGTCAAAAATTCCGCGCAAAGGGCCCGATTTTTACGTTGTATTTTTTTTCGGTGAAATCCTTCAAGCGGATCCCGCCGAAAGCAAATTTTATTATACGTTCCCGCCGCGCAAATGTCAATCCCCGCGCACGAAATTTTTCGGATTTTCTTTTGAAATTTATCATCGCCTCTTTTCTCGCTGCCCCCTTTGGGG
>CANPWF010000130.1 GCA_947581885.1 uncultured Clostridia bacterium | reverse complement strand
GCGAACGGTGACCGAGGGCGGGAATCGACCCGCCCGAGAAAGCTGTCACGCCGCCCTTGGCGTGACTGAGGGGGTGTCGAGTGTAGGGCTATTCATGTAGCGCACGTCCGTCCTTCGACAAGCTACTTCGCCTTGCGGCTCGTGCGCCCTACGGTCGGGCAGGATGACGTGCGCCCCACGTCATGTTGAGCGCAGTCGCCCCGCCTTATTCTGTTTATTCCTTGGGCGGCACGAGCGCGCCCTTGCGCGAAGTAAACATGGATGTGGGGGCGGTGCTCAGCCCCCCAACCCCGTCCCGTCAAAGAATAGCAAAAATTCCCCCTCGGCAAACAGTTGCATTTTCCTCGCGCGTGTACTATAATAGATAGACGGAAACAGTTTGTCGGACAAGGATCGCTTTGAAAGGAGCGTCCGCTCTGAGGAAGGATATGGCGAAGAAAGGAAAAAATTCTGCAAAAAAACATCTGACCCGCAAAGAAAAGAAAGCCCTGTATAAGCAACAACTCGCGACCGAAAAGGCTCTCGTCGCCGAGGGGCGGATCCCTCCTCGTGCCAAATACGTCCAGCGCGGGGCGATGTGGCGCGTCCTCTCCGTATGCCTCGCCTTCCTCCTCGGCATTCTCGCATGCATCGGCGGCTTCGTCGGCGGTGTCCTTTGGTTCGGCACCAAGAAGTCGGCAAAAGACCTTCTCGGAATGTTCGGCATGGACTATACGAAACTCATCTCCGAAACGTATGCCGAAATGCCCCTCATCGACTTTGCGCAGAGCGTTGCGAAGCTCGATTTCTCCTCCATGCAAGGGATCGCCGACGTTACTCCCATGCTCCGTTCCACCCTCGAAAAGACGAACGAACAGCTCGGGGCGATCGGCATCAATATCAATGTCGACGAATTTATCGCCACCCCCTTTGCGACCATCGGGGAATATGTGCGGGATAACGTCGTCGGGGAAGTCGTCCTCGGCAAAACGCTCTCCTTGAATGCGAACAGCGACGGGCTCATGCTCGAAATGTGCTACGGCGCGAAGGGCGTGGATTGGGAAGAGGGCGAAGAGGGCGAGATCGTCCCCATCGAGGGCGGAAGAACCCCCTTGAAGATCAAAGACCTTTCGAGCGGGGAATCTTCCCTGATCGACCGTATCACCGTCGAAGGTGCGCTCGGCGTGAACGCCTCTTCGAGCGAGGCGATGCGCTACCTCGCCTACGGCACCGAGGGGATCCACTACGTCATCAAGGAAGAGGAAGAAGAAGAGAACGTACGCACCGTTCAAATGCTCAAAAATCCGCATACGAATGAACTTTTCCCCAAAAAGACGCTCGGCGATCTCACTTCGAGCAACGACGATCTCATCAAGGGCGCGAAGATCTCCGACCTTGTCGCCATCGATCCCTCGACGAAGGGCATCCTCAACGCCATCCGCGATTGGACGATCTCCGATCTCGAAAACAGCTACCGCATCGAACGCCTCTGCCTTTCGGATATCCTCGACATCAAAGAGGATACTTCCCGCCTCATGAAGGCGATCTCGGGTTGGCGGATCGGCGATCTCATGAACGCCAACAAGATGAACACCCTCACCCTCGGCGAAGTGCTCACCATCGACGAGAACTCTTCCCTCATCCTCAAAACGCTTGCCGACGCGCAGCTCGGCGAACTCGATTCCCGCGTAAAGACCCTCCGCCTCACCGAGATCCTCGACGAGAAGGAGATGGACGGCAACAGGCTCCTCAAAAACCTCAAATCGAGCACCCTCGATACTCTCAACGACGATGTGAAGAAGATCTCCGTGCGCGACGTGTTCGGCGACGAGATGTATTCCTTCATGGAGATCAATGAGGGCGACGGCCCCAAGAGCTATCTCGAAGCCCTCAACGCCTACGATCGCACGAGCTCCGATGGGTCGAAGAGAAAACGGCTCGACGAATACGCCTACACGTTCAAAGCGGGTGAGACGTATGCGGAAGTCCCCTATATGGGAAGCACCCCCGTCTCGTTCGCCTATTTCGCCTACACGGACGACGTTTCCGCCCCCACGCTTGACGCTTCCCGTCGGTATGAAGAGAAGGATGTCTACACCGAGGTCGTCACCGTCCAAGAGGGCGACGGTCCCGAAACGCATACCGAAAAGAGATATTACGCGCTCGAAGAGCACACCGTCGAGCCCATCATCAAACTTTGCCACGTCAATTACGACGAGAAGAAACTCGATCCCCCGCTCAAAGATGATAGGATCGTCACCGCCAATCCGGGGGATTATAAGAACCTTGTTCCCCTCGACGATACGCGTACTTCCTATACCATCGGGGGAAGCCAAGCCTACTATCTCGAGGACAATTTCAAAACGCCCGACCACCCCGGGGGCGAGAAGTGCATGATCCCCCTCTATCGCGACGGCGACAACATCTACTACATCTACGTCGGCTATGAGCGGACGGAGACGGTCATCCCCTCGGCAGAAGGGGAAGAAGGAGAGGACGAGGTCGTCGTCACCGAGAGCTATCCCATCGTGCGCGAGGACTTCGAATTCTGCGTGACGGGCTACACCAAAGACGGCGTGCCCTACCTCACCCTCAACGAGGCGGGCGACGCGTTCATCCTCGTTTCGGAGAAAGATGATCCCGAAGCCAAGACGGTGACGGTGTACAAGGGCACCGGATCTTCCGATGTGGAAGGAGCCGAGCCGACCGAATACGAATACGTGAAGGAGCGCGTCGACGTTGTGGCGGGCTATTCCGAAGAAAACGGCAATACGGTATATCAACCCGATGAAGTGACGAGCAAGTTCTTCCTCGTCAGAGACGGCGAACAAGAGAACACCGAGCTCGAGCGGTATCTCGGCGGCGTGTGGAGTTTGATGTTCATCGACGAGACGATCAGAGGAGACGGAAAAATCGAGAGCGTTGAGGATCGTTCCACCTCCTCCATCCTCGATATCCACGAAACCATCACGGGGATGTCGGATCAGATCTCGGGGACCGAGCTGTGGAAATTGCACCTCTACGGCATCCTCTCTTCCGACCCGTTCGTCGATCTTTCGAGCGTGATCGAAAAGCATACTGATTGGGAGAAAGGCATTCCCGTTGGCGGCGGTACAACCGTCACCAATCTCAACGAATGTACCGTCGTCGAATGTATCGAGCTCATCAAACAGCTTACGTCCCCTACCCCGTAAAAAATTTGGCGAGGCGCATTCAAAACGCGTTGACTTGCACGGGAAAATAGGATATAATAGAAAAACCTTGCATGCAGAGAAAGCATGCCGAAAAGACCGGGAGGTAAAATATGAAGTACGAAATGCTTATGCTGCTGAGAAGCGACATGGAGGAAGAGGCGAGAGAGGCGGAGATCAAGAAGTATGCCGACATCGTGACTTCCTTCGGCGGAAGCGTGGAGGCGATCGACAAGTGGGGTGTCCGCAAGACGGCGTATCCCATTCAGTACAAGACCGAAGCCTTCTTCTTCCTGATGACCTTCGAAGCAAACGGCGTTTGCGTCAAGGAGCTCGACCGCGTTGCGGGCATCTCTGCCGACGTGCTTCGCCGCATGATCACGAAAAAAGAGGTGTAAGATGAACAAAGTGTTTTTGATCGGCAACCTTACCCGCGATCCCGAACTCACGGAAACGCCGAACGGGACAAGCCTCTGCCGCTTCGCCATCGCCGTCAACAGAAGGCAGGGCGGAAACGAACAGACGGACTTCTACAATGTGACCGCCTTCCGCGCCCTCGCGGAGACCATCGCAAAGTACAAGAAGAAGGGAGATAAAGTCGCCATCTGCGGGGATATCCAGATCCGCAACTACGAAGCGAACGACGGCACGAGGCGCACCTCGGTGGATGTCGTCGCGCAAGACATCGAATTCATCAACGCAGGACGGGACAAGAACGGGGAGGACTTCTATGACGCGCCCTCTTCCTCCGATCGTCCCGCCAAAAAGAAGGCGAAGCTCGAAAGCTTCGACGACGATGACGGGGATATCCCGTTCTGACCCAATAACATTTAAGGAGATCATTTCATGGAAAACGAAAACGAGACCGTCGTCGCGCCCGTCGAGACGAGCCAAGAGACGGAGACAAGAGAAGAACCCCGCGACCGCGAGAGAAGCGACCGCGGCGATCGCCCCGCCAAGCGCGGATACAAGAGACAGAACTATAAAAAGGTCTGCCTGTTCTGCCAAGAGAAGAGCGAGATCGACTACAAGGAAGTCAACAAACTCCGCAAGTTCATCGCCGAGGGCGGCAAAATTCTGCCCCGCCGCATGACGGGCACCTGCGCCAAGCACCAAAGAGTGCTCGCCGCCGCTATCAAACGCGCCCGCGTCGCCGCACTCATCCCTTTCAAAGCGGACTGACCTTCGCGCTCATTCCCTTTTCGGGCTGACGTTCGCGCTAATTTGAATATTGAAGGAAGGACCCTGCCGACATGGTAGGGCCCTTTTTGGTATTCCCCCCCACCATGTCACAGAGGGCGCACGTCATCCTGCCCGACCGTAGGGCGCACGAGCCGCAAGGCGAAGTAGCTTGTCGAAGGACGGACGTGCACCCGAATGTATGTGTCCCGCCTCTCGGCTCCCCCGCCTCACCTCATTTCGAGCGTAGTCGAGAAATCTCGCACGGCTCCCAACGGACATGTACGTATGGAATTGGGCGAGATCCTTCACTTCGTTCAGGATGAGGTGCGGGGCGCGTACTCCGTCCGCCCGTCTCTCGGCTCCCCCGCCTCACCTCATTTCGAACGTAGTCGAGAAATCTCGCACGGCTCTCAACGCACATGTACGTATGGAATTGGGCGAGATCCTTCACTTCGTTCAGGATGAGGTGAACGGCGCGTACTCCGTCCGCCCGTCTCTCGGCTCCCCCGCCTCACCTCATTTCGAGCGTAGTCGAGAAATCTCTCACTTCTCCCAACGGACATGTACGTATGGAATTGGGCGAGATCCTTCACTTCGTTCAGGATGAGGTGAACGGCGCGTACTCCGTCTGCCCGTCTCTCGGCTCCCCCTCGAGGGACGCAGAACGCACCATGAGCATCAGTCCGGTGGACTGTGCGAGGCGTTCTGCGATGAGTGAGCGCATTGTCCGCGCGAACGGTGACCGAGGGCGGGAATCGACCCGCCCGAGAAAGCTGTCACGCCGCCCTTGGCGTGACTGAGGGGGTGTGA
>CANPWF010000129.1 GCA_947581885.1 uncultured Clostridia bacterium | reverse complement strand
GGTTTGTAGTCGCCGCCTGTGCCCGTCCCCGTCGGGTCCCCTCCTTGGATCATGAAGCCCTCGATGACGCGATGAAAGATCACCCCGTCGTAAAAGCCCTTCTTTACGAGGGAAAGAAAGTTGTGCACGGTGTTGGGCGCGATGCTCTCGTAGAGTTCCGCCCGAAAGATACTGCCGTCCTCCATTTCGAAGGTGACGATGGGATCTGCCATATTCACTCCTTGAATTTTTCTACGATCGTCCCCGCTTCGTCGAAAAGACGCATGGAGAACTCATCGGGATAGCCCTCTTTGTAGACGACCCGCCGAATGCCCGCATTGAGGATCATCTTGGCGCAGATGACGCAGGGTTGATGGGTGCAGTACAGCGTTGCCCCGTCGATCTCCACGCCGTATTTCGCCGCCTGAATGATGGCGTTTTGCTCGGCATGCGCCGCATAGCAAAGTTCCGCTCGCGTGCCGCTCTCGATATTGAGCTTTTCGCGGAGGCATTCCCCCCGCTCCTGACAGGAACGCACCCCCGCGGGGGCACCGTTGTAGCCCGTTGCCATCACGCGGTTGTCGCGCACGATGACCGCGCCGACCTTCCTTCTCAAACAACTTGCCCAACTCCCCACCTGCTCGGTGAGCTCCATAAACCGTTTATCCCACTTTTCCATGTTATCATTATAGCATCGCTTCCGCCGATTGTCAAGGATTAAAAAAAATACGGAAAAACTTTGCTCCCGCTGTTTGACATTCCCCTTTTGCTGTTTATAATAGAAGAAGAAAGAAAAGCCCGCGCATTGCGGAAATTATGGAGGTTCCCATGAATATCAAACCCTTGTTCGACAAAGTGGTCGTCGAAGCGGTCACCGTCGAAGAAAAGACGAAGAGCGGCTTCTATCTCCCCTCTTCGGCGCAGGAAAAACCTCAGACTTGCGTTGTCGTCGCGGTCGGCCCCGGCGGTGTCGTCGACGGGAAAGAGGTCAAGATGCAGGTGAAGGAAGGCGACAAGGTGCTCTGCGCCAAATACGCGGGCTCCGATTTCAAAGTGGACGGCAAAGAGTTCACCATCATCAAACAGTCGGATATTCTGGCAATAGTCGAATAAAAGGAGAACGGTTATGGCGAAACAGATCAAATACGGAGAAGAAGCGAGAAAGGCTCTCGAAACGGGCGTGAATGTACTTGCCGATACGGTGAAGATCACCCTCGGCCCCAAGGGAAGGAACGTCGTGCTCGATAAGAAGTTCGGCGCACCCCTCATCACCAACGACGGTGTGACGATCGCAAAGGAGATCGAACTTCCCGATCCCTTCGAGAACATGGGCGCACAGCTCGTGAAAGAGGTCTCCACCAAGACGAACGACGTTGCGGGCGACGGCACCACCACCGCCGTGCTCCTCGCACAGGCGATCATCCGCGAAGGATTAAAGAACCTCGCCGCGGGTGCCAACCCCATCATCTTGAAGAAGGGCATCGACAAGGCCGTCGAAGTTGCCGTTGCAAACGTGCAGTCCATTTCCAAGAAAGTGGACGGGAAGAAGGCGATCTCGCAGGTCGCTTCCATCTCCGCAGGCGATACGACGGTGGGCGAACTCATCGCGAACGCCATGGAGATCGTCGGCAAAGACGGCGTGATCACCGTCGAGGAAGGCAAGTCCATGACGACCGAACTTACCACCGTCGAAGGGATGCAGTTCGACAGGGGCTACGCCTCCGCCTATATGGTGACGAATACCGACAAGATGGAAGCCGTGCTCGACAATCCTTACATCCTCATCACGGATAAGAAGATCTCCAATTTGCAGGAGATCCTGCCCGTCGTCGAACCCCTCGCTCAGCAGGGCGCAAGGCTTCTCATCATTGCCGAGGACGTGGAAGGAGACGCGCTCGCCGCCCTCATTGTCAACAAGTTAAAGGGCGTGTTCAACTGCGTTGCCGTAAAAGCCCCCGGCTTCGGCGACAGAAGGAAAGCGATGCTCGAAGATATCGCGGTCCTCACGGGCGGTACCGTCATCACATCCGATCTCGGGTACGAACTCAAAGACGCGACCGTCGATATGCTCGGCAGAGCCAATCAGGTGAAAGTCGATAAAGACAATACGACGATCATCGACGGCGCGGGCGACAAGGAATCCATCAAGGCACGCGTTGCCTCCATCAAGGCGCAGATCGAGGTGACGACCTCCGATTACGACAAGGAAAAATTGCAGGAACGCCTTGCAAAACTCGCGGGCGGCGTTGCGGTCATCAACGTCGGCGCGGCGACCGAAGTCGAGATGAAGGAGAAGAAGCTCCGCATCGACGACGCTCTCGCGGCGACCCGTGCGGCGGTCGAGGAAGGGTATGTCCCCGGCGGCGGCTCCGCTCTCCTCTCCTGCATTCCCGCCCTCAAAAAGCTCGTCGCTTCCCTCTCGGGAGACGAGAGAACGGGTGCGCAGATCGTGCTCAAAGCCTGTGAGGAACCCGTGCGCCAGATCGCGGCGAACGCGGGTGTGGACGGCTCGGTCGTCGTCGACAAGATCCTCTCCAAGAAGCAGACGAACTACGGTTTCGACGCGTTGAAGAACGTGTACTGCGATATGGTCGAGAGCGGTATCATCGACCCGACGAAGGTCACCCGCTCGGTGTTGCAGAACGCCGCGTCCGTCGCCTCCACCCTTCTGACGACGGAATCCATCGTGACGGATATTCCCACCCCTCCCGCACCTCCCGCACCCACGGGCGGCGGCATGGACGGCATGTACTGATTGAAAAAAATCGGGGGGCATCCCCCGATTTTTTCATATTTTCAAGAAAAAGAAACCGATAATTTTTCCGACGAAAACGCCCGTACGAAAACCGTACGGGCGAACGTTTTACTTCTTTTTGCCGAGCAACCGTTGCATGAAGAGCGGCATCTTGCTCCCCCCTTCATCCTGCGGCTCCGCGGAGCGTTCTTCCTGCGGGGCGGGCTGAGGTTCGGGTGCGGGTTGCGGTTGAGGAGCGGGCTGCTCGTAGACGGGTTCGGAAGGGCGCACCGTATCCTTTGCAACGGGACGATCCTGTGCGGGCGCGTTCTCCTCGACCGTTGCGTACTGCCAAGGGCGGGCCTTGGGAGCGGGCTGTTCGCGCGGGATCGCCCTTGCGACCTGCACGGAGCTCTGCTCGTCCGCCGCGTTCTCCCCGTTGGTGAAGCCCGTTGCGATGACGGTGACCTGCACTTCGTCCTGCATGTTCTCGTCGATGCAAACGCCGTAGATGATGTTCGCGGAGTAATCCACCACGCTGTGGATAAGTTCTGCCGCCGTTCTCGCTTCGCCGATGGAGAGGTCTCTCCCGCCGACGATGTTGATGATGACCCCCGTCGCGCCAACGATGGTCGTTTCGAGAAGGGGCGAATTGACGGCGAGCTTCACCGCCGTGACGATCCGATTTTCGCCGCGGGCAACGCCAACGCCCATGTGCGCCATGCCGCGATCTTTGAGAATGGTGCGGACATCCGCAAAGTCCAAATTGATGAGAGCGGGCGTGACGATGAGATCGGCAATGCCGCGGATGCCCTGTTTCAACACGTCGTCCGCGACGGAGAACGCGTCCGCAACGGAAGCCGAAGGCGGAACAACGTCCATGATCTTTTCGTTGGGAATGACGATGATGGTATCGACGCACTTGCGGAGCCTATCGATGCCCTTCAACGCATTGTCCATGCGGTGTTTTCCTTCGAAATCGAAGGGCGCGGTGACGACGGCGACGGTGAGGATACGCTTATCCTTCGCCATCTTCGCGATGACGGGAGCGGCACCCGTGCCCGTTCCACCGCCCATACCCGCGGTGATGAAGAGAAGATCGGTATCGTCGATAGCTTTGGAGAGTTCGTCTTTGCTCTCCTCCGCGGCTTCCCGCCCGATATCGGGATCGGCACCCGCGCCGAGACCCTTCGTCTTTTGCGCACCGATCTGGATGCGCGTCGGGGCGAGGTTGCACGCCAAGATCTGCGCGTCCGTATTGACGGCGATGTATTCCGCGCTCGTGATGCCCGCCTCGATCATGCGGTTGACGGCGTTGTTCCCCGCGCCGCCCACGCCGATCACGCGGATCCGCGCCTTCCCGTTGGTTTTAGGCTCTTGGGGTGCGGGCGAACGGTGCTCCTCCGCATCTCTTCCGAGGAAAGGGATCGTATCGTTGAACATGAATTAACCTCCGAATGCGTTGATGAATTTATAGAGTGCGCCGCTCTTGCGGCTGTCGTCATAGGCAAGATCGACAAGGGAGATGAACGAACTCATCTCGGGTTTGTTGTAGTAGGGAAGATCGGGTGCGAGCTGTTCGCAGACACGGCTCAACCGCTTGGAAAGGTGTTCGAGCGCACCGCGGATACCCGCAAGCCCCTCCCCCGTCACATACAGCGGTTTATAGTCGAGCTCCCTGCCCGTGCATTCTTCGAGGAAGCCCGCGAGCGATTCGCACAGCTCGTCCAACCCGTCTTTCACGGTATCCGCGAACTCGTTGATATCGATCTCGTACGAATAGCCGCCGTAAGTAAATTCCATCGTGCCCGCGTCCCGCTTGGTGTAGAGGTTGGCGCGGGAGACGAGAGCGGCGGCGGCTTCGTAGGGAAGGGAGAACTTCTCCATGAGGCGAGCTACGACCTGCGCCCTGCCGACAAAGCAATTTCTTTGGGCGAGAACGCCGTTTCCGTACAGCACGAGGAAGGTGGACGAAGAGTAGCCCGTATCGAGGAAGAGTGCGTACTCGTCCCTCTTCTGCGCGGGGATGAGATAGGTGGACTCGGCGTAGGGCGCGGGCAGAAAACGAGGCTCGATCTTCATCCCCGAGAGGATATTTTCGATCGTCTTTGCGAAATATTCGCTGCAATAGAAGTAGGAGAGAAGCCCCGAGAGCGACGACGAGGACAGCCCGACGGGATCGACCACCCTGCGGTTATCCGCCGTGACGTAGATCATGCTCGTCGCCCGCATAAAGCGGTGATCGGGAACGTCCTCTTTCCCGCTCCGAAAAAGCATTTCCACCTCGCGCGGGGAGATCTTTTTCTTCTTGGGGAAGCCCATGTTGCATTCCTTGGGAACCACTTTGGAAAATTCCCCGGGAACGCCCACATAGAGGGTACGCAGGCGGAAGCCGCATACCTTTTCCACCTCCGAAACGGTGCGGAAGATCGCGTCTTCAAGCCCCTTTTCGTTGAGGAAATGCCCGTCCATATA
>CANPWF010000128.1 GCA_947581885.1 uncultured Clostridia bacterium | reverse complement strand
CATCCTGAACGCAGTGAAGGGATCTCGCCACACTCCATACGTACATGTGTGTTGGGAGACGTGCGAGATTTCTCGACTACGCTCGAAATGAGGTGGGAGTAGCGTACCCGTTTGGGGGTAGCGTACGCTCGCACCCCCTCAGTCCCCTGCGGGGACAGCTCCCCCGGAGGGGGAGCCGAGAAATGGACAGTTTGTAGGCTCGGGTGCACGTCCGTCCTTCAACTCCGCTACGCTTCGTTACTTCGCCTTGCGGCTCGTACGCCCTTCGGTCGGGCAGAATGACGTGCGCCCCACGTTTGTGATGTGCGCCGTAAACAATACAAACAATCGGAGCCCGAACGCGAATGCGTTCGGGCTCCTTCCCCCCAAAAGATCTTCTTTCAATAGAAAGATCTTCTTGTATGATCGGTTTTCGGATCTCTGTCTTTGTGATATTTCTCTTTCGGAATTTTGATTTTTCGGCGGCTCTTCTTCGGCGAAGAATTCCCGAAAGCTCAAATCCGCTCGGTGCCGTTCAGATGAAGTGCCATGCAACTGCGCACGCCCATGCAGGAGATCGTGAGCGCGGGGCGGTTCTCCCCGTCGATCCAAGCGGGCATCACAACGCCGAGATAGGT
The DNA here is from genome assembly GCA_947581885.1 of uncultured Clostridia bacterium. Classification (GTDB taxonomy): domain Bacteria; phylum Bacillota; class Clostridia; order Christensenellales; family Borkfalkiaceae; genus Gallimonas. Next base: position 4,584 of record CANPWF010000128.1, on the reverse strand, counting down.
ATCCTTCTCCGTCTCGATGCGGACGTATTTTCCGCTGTGAAGGGTCCACTTCCCGCTCATCGCCCCCTCGATCTTGCCCGACGCGGCGAGGCGGACGGGCTTGCCTTCCACCGTGTTCACGCTCTGCGAGAAGAGCACCGCCTCGTATCTTCCCCCGTCTGCAAGAAGGTCCTCTTCCGTCACGCTTTGCAGCTCTTCGCCCGCATAGCGATTGAGATTCATCACCGGCCAACCCGCCTCGTTGAAGGCGTACTGCGAGAGATACAGGTAATGGAAGTTGTTGGAGCGCGAGAAGCCCTTTTCGATGAAGAGATTGGTGCGGCAGTGGTAGGAGATGAGATCGGTGCCGCGTTCGGTGCGGAAGAAATCGGCGTGCCCGGGGCAGAAGAAGTCCGCCGCGCCGTACAAACGGAAGGAGCCGAACATCTTGTTGCCCGTGCCGACATCCGTCGAACAGACGAGCGGATTGCCGTTTCCGTCGAGATAGGGCCCCTCGGGGCGTTCGCTCCTGCCGCAACGGATCTGATAGGCGGCGGAGAGGGAACCGTACGAACAGAGCAAATAATAGTAGTTTTTCCGCACCCATTTGCCGTTTTCACGCACGCGGACACCCTCATGGTAGCGGATCGCGCCCGCTTCGAGGGAACCGCTCGCGAGCTGTGTTCCATAGTACTCGGAAGTGCTCGCCTTCCCCTCTTCGAAGTCGGCATAGGAGAAGGTATCGAGACGCGCTCCCGTATTCGGATCGAGTTCGAGAAGATAGAGCCCGAGCCCGAAGGAACCGTAGACGAGGAACATCCTGCCTTCCGCAAAGAATACCTGCGGGTCGATGGCGTTGGGTGTGCGCCAACCCGAAGGGGACTGCACGAGGATGCGTTCGGAGACGAAGCCGCCGTCGGGACGGTCGCTCTTGGCGAGCCCGACGCACGAGCGTGAACCGCCGAAATACCCCGTGAGGCAGTAGTAGAGCCAGAACTTTCCGTCGGTGCCGCGGACGCAGTTAGGGGCCCAGAGCGACATGCTCCCGTTGGGGCGGGTGCACGCACCGTAGCCGACATCGCGGCTCCGCGTAACGCACCAATCGAAGGCGGGTTGCAGGTTGCCGAACTTGCCCTTCGCCTCGCCGCGGCGGTAGCTTTCATCCGAATTTTCGAGATCGAACGCCGAACCGTAATATTCCCAATGGAGAAGGTCGTGACTCACGCGGATCTGACAGCCGCTCGGCGCACCGAACGTATCCGTCGAATAGGCATAGAACCTCCCGTCCCATTCGAGAACGGAAGGATCGTGCGCACAGCCTTCCCGCCAATCGCGATAGTCGGGCAGACGCATCTGCAATGCGTCGAACCGCGGATTTTTCGGATATTGCACCGCCATGCTTCCCCCCTCGCCCCCACGGCGATCCGCGGGGACGGCTCTATTATAATGCGGACGCGCGACGTTTTCAAGCCCTGCAAGGAAAATTTTTTGAAATTCGGTAAAATCGTGAATATCGGGGGGGAGGAAGTACGGCACCCGCGCCTCATCCTGCCCGACCGAAGGGCGCACGAGCCGCAAGGCGAAGTAACGAAGTGAAGGGATCTCGCCACACTCCATACCCACATGTCCGTTGGGAGACGTGCGAGATTTCTCGACTGCGCTCGAAATGAGGTGCGGGTTGCGTGCGCCGACCGCATTAAAATAATGCCATTCCTCTTTTCTCGCTGCCCCCTTTGGGGGAAGTGGCGCGGCGTTCTTCCGCGCCAAAGGGGGTGGAACGTACGGACTGCTATCAATCACGTCACCCTGAGCCGAAGGGTCGTCCGCCCTTGACGACCCTTCGTGTCGAATGGGTCACCGCATTTTTAAGTCTGAGGTGATTCCTACTTCGCGCAAGGACGCGCTCGTGCCGCCCAAGGAATGAACAGAATAAGGCGGGGCGACTCGTCCCTGTGCAAAGGCACCGCAGGGACGGCTCGGAATGACGTGATTATACAGTTGCGTACTATCGACACCCCCTCAGTCCCCTACGGGGACAGCTCCCCCTTGAGGGGGAGCCAAGAGACGGTCGGACGGAGTACGCCACTCGCACCTCATCCTGAACGAAGTGAAGGGATCTCGCCACACTCCATACAGACATGCGTGTTGGGAGTCGTGCGAGATTTCTCGACTGCGCTCGAAATGAGGTGGGTGTTGCGTGCGCCGACCGCAATAAAATAACGCCATTCCTCTTTTCTCGCTGTCCCCTCTGGGGAAAGTGCCCCGCAGGGGCAAAAGGGGTTGGAACTATCGACACCCCCTCAGTCCCCTATGGGGACAGCTCCCCAAAGGGGGGAGCCAAGAAGGAGAGGAAAAGAGCGGGCGAGGGGTGGAAGCCCTCGCCCGATGATGTTGGAATTGTCCTTTCTCTTGTGTGTTGTGTTTGTTCTCCGTGCTCGCGCGTCGGAATCGTTTTTTGTGGTTCCTCTCCGTGCTCGCGCGGCGGAATTTTTCTTTGTGCTCGCCGATGCGCCCATGTTGGGCTGGAGAATTATGCGACGACGGTGACGGTGTATGTCGTCGCGCCTCCTTCGTCCGTGACGATCTCCACTTGGAATTTAACAACGATCTCATTTTTCGAGAAATCGGTGGCGTGCACGGTGATCACATAGACGGTGTCCGATTTCTTTTCGACAGACGATTCCGTTACGTTATACCCGTTCCATATCCCTCCATCCACGCTGCGTTCGAAAGATCCGACGACCGCAGTCGGTTTCCCGTCCGTGAACGAGATCTTCACCAAATTATAAGTGACGCTTCCGTCCTCTATGTTGTTGAATGTGCGCGACTCCGAAGCCTTCTTTGTTGCCGTGACCGTCCAATTCTCCGCACTGTCGCCCGAGACGGTGATCGTAAGCACGATATATTCCGTAGTGAAATAGGAGAAGGTGAAAGTATTATCAGACTTTACAAGCGTCCCCAAGTTGCTGGTGGAGAGATCATAGACATCATAAAGAACCGTAGGGTCCGTTTTTTGCTCGACGATACGGATGATATTCGTCACTCCCCCCTTCTCTTCCACCGTGATTGCGTATGTCACGCCGTTCGCTTCGACTGAAAATTCCCTCTCGGATCCCGTCGACGTTCGCACGTTGACCTTCGCATTCGAAAGATCTTTCTTTTCGAAATCGGCACCGGGGAGCGTGATCGTATAGAACGTCTTTACATAGTCGCTGCCCACGCCGCTGCATTCCCAATAGTTTGTGTCCCCATCGATTTTCACATGAAGGTTGCTTCCGACCAAGACGTACGTTCCGCTTTCGTCCTTCACATAGAAATCGGAAAGGTAGGACGCACTGCCGAGATTGACATCCATCTGATATGTCCCATCGTCGGAATAGACCGCCGTGGAGACCAAGGTAACGGTCGCGGTGAACTTTTCCATGTCGATCGCGGCTTCGTACGTATCGTTGCCGACGACATAGTAGATGGGGAGTTCGCTGTCGTAAAAATCTCCGTTTGTGCCCGCATAACCGTCGAACGTGATGCCCGTGAGGTTTACTTCCGAAGTGACAGCGAAACCGCCGCCATAGGGATCGTCGTAGGTGAAGGACGCGATCGTGAACGAGAAGGACTTCGCCGCCCCGTTGACGGTGACGGAGAGCGTCTGCGCGACATTCAGGAAATAATAGTTCACGCCCTCGAAGGAGAGCTTGCTTTCATCGACCGTGAATTCCGCCGCGTCGTCCCCCTCGCCGATCGTGACCTTTTTCCCCTCCGCGTTGTAGGTGTATTTGACGGAGGTGCCGTTGTCCTCTCCGCCCTTAAAGGTCACCTCGCTCTTCGCAAAGACGAGGCTCGTTTGCGATTGGAAGCAGAACGCCTCCTTCCCGTTGAGGGAAGTGGGGGTTTGGGACGAATCGTCATTGTTGTTGTTCGTGGAGTTGTTGGTTGTGTTGTCGGAATCGTTGGGGTTGGGCGCGATGGGTTGGCACGCCGCCGCGCCGAGCGCGGTGCAGACAAAGAGTGCGCAACATGCGACCGTAAGCCAAACTTTTTTGAGTTTCATATCTTGCTCCTTCGCGCTCCGCCCCTTCCGCTCTTCGGCTTTTTTCCGTGAAGGCGTAAACGATTTGCTCGCTTCCTTCCATGAATAGGGAAGTTTTGGGGCGGCGGAACGCCCCGAGGGGAACGCGCTTTGATGATTTTATCCTACCCTATTTTGATTGAGATGTCAAGCAATTCGCCGCGCCGCATCGATTTTCTGTTTATAAATGTTGGATATTTTCGGATTTTTATCACACTTTATGGCATTTTTCTGTATTTTATTCATCGGGAATGCATATTCGGGGAGGCAGGGATTCTGCTGTTGGGAGGGCACCGCCCCGCACCTCATTTCGAGCGCAGTCGAGAAATCTCGCACGGCTCCCAACAGACATGTAGGTATGGAGTTGGGCGGGATCCTTCACTTCGTTACTTCGCCTTGCGGCTCGTGCGCCCTACGGTCGGGCAGGATGAGGTGCGGGTGCCGTACTCTGCCCGCCCGTTTCTTGGCTCCCCCTCGAGGGACGCAGAACGCACCATGAGCATCAGTCCGGTGGACTGTGCGAGGCGTTCTGCGATGAG
>CANPWF010000127.1 GCA_947581885.1 uncultured Clostridia bacterium | reverse complement strand
GGGTGTCGAGCGTTCCAACCCCTTTCGTCCCTGCGGGGCACTTCCCCCAAAGGGGGAAGCGAGAAAAATGCAGAAACGCAGGCACCCCAAAGGGGGAGCGAGGGGCGGCTATTGCACAGAACCGCAAACAAAAACCCCGCGGAGCGGGGGAAAGAGTTGAAGAAATACTATGGCAATTGCAAGCAAATTATTATGCGAATGCGAGTATCGATCGGGTTGCCATGCGAATGCGAGCAAAAATCAGGCGAATTTGAGAACTTCGTCGAGCATCTTGTCGGGCGAGACGGTCGTCTTGAACAGGATGGGCTTGTAGCGGATCGCCTTCAAGCTCTCGGGCACCTTCATCGCGGTGAGGAGGTGAATGCGCTTCACACCCTTGAAGCTATCCTTCACGTCGTTCCCCGTGAGGGCATAGAGAACGTCCTGCGGGAACTTGTACGGGCTCGCCGTCGAGACGACGACCATGGGATGCTTTTCCGCCTTAGGGTCCTTTTCGAGCGTTTCCAAATACCGTTCCGCGACGCACATCGCAACCCCCGTATGCGTATCCATCGGGTAGCCGTAGTCCTCGAAGAAGTCGTAGATGCACTCCACCGTGTCGTCCTCGGTCGCAAAGTCGGCAAAGAACAGCTCGCGAAGGGCATTTTGCTCCTTTTCGGTTACGGAATATTTCCCCGTCTTTTGGAGCGACCGCATCCGCTCGGCGGTGAGAGCGCAGTCTCTTCCCGTGATTTCGAAAAGCAGCCGTTCGAGATTGGAAGAGACGAGGATATCCATCGAGGGGGACATCGAGCGGTAAAGCGGGCGTTTCGCGTCGTATACGCCGCTACGGAAGAAGTCGGTGAGGACGTTGTTGCGGTTGGAAGCGCAGAGAAGTTTTCCGACGGGAAGCCCCATGCGCATCGCATAGTACGCCGCGAGGATGTTGCCGAAGTTGCCCGTCGGCACGGCGAAATCCACCTTGTCGCCCATTTGGATCTGGGCGGAAGTCACAAGGTCGCAATAGGCGGAGAAATAGTAGGCGATCTGCGGCACCAATCTCCCGAAGTTGATGGAGTTCGCCGAACACAGCCGAACCCCCTTTTGCAGGAGTTTTTCCCTCGTTTCGGCGGAGGCGAAGATCTTCTTCACGCCGCGTTGGCAATCGTCGAAGTTGCCGCGGACGGCGACGACGTTGACGTTCTCCCCCTCCGTCGTGCCCATCTGCAATTTCTGCATCTTGGATACGCCCTCTTCGGGGTAGAACACCATCACCTTCACGCCCTCGGAATTTTTGAACCCTTCGAGCGCGGCTTTGCCCGTATCCCCGCTCGTAGCGGCGAGGACGAGAAAGGTCTCCTTGATGCCCAAAACCTCCGCGCTCTTTTTGAGGAGATAGGGAAGGACGGTGAGTGCCATGTCCTTAAACGCACAGGTGGGACCGTGGAAGAGCTCCAAAAGATAGGTGCCGTTGTCCATGCGGACGAGGGGGGCGGGGTCGTCCTCTTCGAATCTCCCGTACGCCTCGCGGAGAGCTCCGAGCAGTTCTTCCCTTCCGAAGTTCTCGAAGAATTTCCCGAGAATGCAAGCGACGCGTTCGGGATAATCCATCGGGAGCAGTGCGGAAAACTCGTCCGCCGAGAGCACGGGAAAGCTCTCGGGGACGTACAGCCCGCCGTTCTCGGCGATGCCCCGAACGACTGCCTCTTCCGCCGAGACGGCCTGTTCCCCTCTTGTTCCGATCAGTTTCATAGCATTTCACCGCAATACGCACCCCTCTCGGGGTGCGCGGAAAATTTGTTTCGGCTTATTACAGGTAATTGCGCAGGTATTCGGGAAGTTCCTCTTCCGCACAGCTGCAAGTCACATACAGCGAGAGTGCGCGCATCCGAGCGACCTTTTCGAGCATGTAGAAGAACTGCGCCATATCGTTGAGATCTTTCCCCGCGATGCGGGCGGCGCCGTCCACATACACGAACTCATTGTCGTAATTCCCCGCGATCGCGCCCTTGATGAAGCCGCACAGCGCATCCTCGCCCGCGATGCTGTAATCGCTCGCGTCGATAAAGCGGATCTCCCGTTTGAGATCGTACATGTACCGCTTGGTATCGGTGATAAAGATGAGATGCCCCTTAGCGGTCGCCACCGCGTCGTTTGCCGCCTCGATGATCCTCTTCGTCTTGCCGCTGCCCTTGGGTCCGCAAATGATTTTGAGCATGAACTCCCTCCTGTCGCCTGTTTCGGCTTATCTTTATTCTATCAAATTTCTCTCTTTTTTTCAAGGGTTTTGCGAAAAATATTCACGGGATCCTGAAAATTTATCGGAATGTCCCGCGATTTCCCTGCCCCTATTGCAGGCTCTGCAAGAATGCATCGATGCGCTCCAACCCTTCGAGGATATCTTCCATCGAGAGGGCGTAGGAAAGGCGCACGCAATCGTCCGCCCCGAAGGGCTTCCCGGGGACGACGGCGACCTTCGCCGCGTCGAGAAGGGCTTCGGAAAAACTCACCGAATCGGTGATTTTTTTGCTGCCGAACTTCTTCCCGTAGCTGTCGCTCACGACGAGCATACAGTAGAACGCGCCGTCGGGAATGATGCAGTACGCGCCCTGCATCTCGGAGATGCGCTCGATCATCGCGAGCCTTCGGCGGGCGAACCGCGCGACCATCTCCTCGACCGCCGCCTCCGAGGAGGACAGGGCTTTGAGGGCGGCATATTGGGCAATGGAATTGGGGTTGCTCGTCGCATGGCTCTGGAAGGAGTCGATCGCCTTCGCAACTTCATGGGGCGCGGCGAGGTATCCCACCCGCCAACCCGTCATGGCGTACGTCTTGGAAACGCCGTTCACCGTGACGGTGTGTTCCTTCGCCCAAGGGGAGCAGGCGGCAAACGAGAAGGGCTTGATATTGCCGTAAACGAGTTTTTCGTAGATCTCGTCCGAGAGCGTCCAAATGCCCTTTCTCTCGCACACCTCTTCGAGGGCGCGGACTTCCTCTTCGGAATACACCGCCCCCGTCGGGTTGTTGGGGGAGTTGAAAATGAAGAGTTTGGTGCGGGGGGTGATGGCGTTTTCGAGCTCCGAAGGGGTCAGCTTGAAGCCCGTTTTCTTGCTCGTGGGAATGCAGACGGGCACGCCGCCGCACGCCTTAACGATCTCGGGATAGGTGAGCCAATAGGGCGCGGGGAGAATGACTTCGTCCCCCTCGTCCACCAAGGCGAAGATGACGTTGAAGATGGAATGCTTCGCGCCGTTGGAGACGACGATCTGCGACGGTTCGTATTCAAGCTGATTGTCGCGGCGGAACTTGCTGCAAATGGCGCGGCGGAGCTCCAAGATCCCCGCGGAGGGCGTGTACTTCGTGTAGCCCTTTCCGATCGCGTCGATCGCCGCCGCCGAGATATGTTCGGGCGTAGAAAAATCCGGCTCGCCGACACCGAACGAGATGACGTTCTCGCCCGCCGCCTTCATCGCCTTGGCGCGTGCGCTGATGGCAAGCGTCTGCGAAGGGCTCAGCGTGCGAATGCGTTTCGCGAGCAATTCCGTTGTGCCGAATTTTTCCATATATTTTCTCGAAAATGGGGACATGGGGTCAAATTTTTTCCGAAGAGAGAAGTTTTTTCTCCGTCTCGGCGCGGGCGAGCGCGTCGATCATCTCGTCGAGATCGCCCGATAAAAATTCCTCCATATTATGAAGGGAAAGCCCGATCCTGTGATCGGTGATGCGGCTTTGGGGGAAGTTGTAGGTGCGGATGCGTTCGCTCCGATCCCCCGTGCCGACGAGGCTCTTTCTGTTCGCCGCCTCCTCCCCCGTCGCCTTGCCGCTGTAATAGTCGTACAGGCGGGAGCGGAGCACCTTGAACGCCTTCTCCTTGTTCTTCAATTGGCTCCTCTCGTCCTGACAGGTGACGACGATGCCCGTGGGGAAATGGGTGATGCGGATGGCGGTCTCCGTCTTGTTGACCTTCTGCCCGCCCGCACCCGAACTTCGGAAGAGATCGACGCGGATGTCCTCGTCTTTGATCTCGACTTCCACGTCCTCCGCCTCGGGAAGGACGGCGACAGTGCATGTGGACGTATGGATGCGCCCCTGCGATTCCGTTTCGGGGACGCGCTGGACGCGGTGCACGCCGCTCTCGTATTTCAACCGTTTGTAGGCGTTCTTGCCCGTGACGAGCACGATCGCCTCCTTCATGCCGCCGAGTTCGGTCTCGGCGAGGGAGACGGGCTCCCAACCCAATTTTTTCCGATCGCAGAAGCCCTGATACATGCGGTAGAGTTCGTAGGCGAAGAGGGCGGCCTCTTCCCCGCCCGCGCCCGCGCGGATCTCGAGCGTGCAGTTCCGTTCGTCGTTTTTATCCTTGGGAAGGAGAAGGAGCTTGATCTGCTCGGAGAGGGCTTCGAGCTCCGCTTTGCAGGCGTAGGCACCGTCCAAAAGGAGCTCTTTCATCTCCCCCGTCTCCCCTTCCGCCTCGGCGAAGTCGGCATTCATCTCCTCTTCCTTCTTCTGATAGGCGCGGAAAACGGAGACGACCTCTTCGAGATCCGCCCGTTCCTTGGAGAGGCGGGCGTACTCCTTGATGTCGGCATGCGCGTCTGGCGCGGAGAGAAGTTCCCCGAGTTCGTCGTACCGTTTGGCGATGTCCTGCAAGCGGTCCGTCATCTCAAAAACCGATCTTTACGACGCGGTCGATCCCCGCGAAGTCCTTGACGACCATCACGTATTCGCACCGTGTGGCGGCCTTGAAGAGTTTGACGATGGCTTGCGCCTGATTTTCGCCGCACTCCATGATGAGAAGCCCCCCGCGGGCGATATGGCGGCTGACTTTCGCGGCGATGCGCCTGTAAAATTCCAGCCCGTCCGCGCCGCCGTCGAGGGCGATGCGGGGCTCGTGGTCGCGCACTTCCCGCGCGAGCGTCTGAATTTCCGCCGAGGGAATATAGGGCGGGTTGGCGGTGATCACGTCGAACCTCCCCCGCACGTTGTCGAAGAGGTCGCTCTCCACGAAGGTGACGTTCGCCTTGTTCAAACGGGCGTTTTCGCGGGCGACGGCGAGCGCGTCCGCGGAGATATCCGAAGCCGTCACGGCGACGCTCCGATCCTTTGCCGTCTCGCAGGCGCAGACGATCGCGACGACCCCGCTGCCCGTGCAAAGATCGAGCATGGTGTTCCCCCCCTCTCTGAGAGCGGCGAGCGCGTGCCGTGCGACGAGCTCGGTCTCGGGGCGGGGGATGAGCACC
>CANPWF010000126.1 GCA_947581885.1 uncultured Clostridia bacterium | reverse complement strand
GGGGATCAAGGATTCCCGCGAATTCCTCGATACGGTGAAGGGGGAACTGTACAGCTCCGAACTTCTCGTTTTTACCCCGCAGAGCAAGGTCATCTCCCTTCCCGCGGGGGCAACGCCCGTCGATTTCGCCTACGCCATCCACTCGGAAGTGGGCAACCGCTGTACGGGCGCGAAGGTCAACGGCAAGATCGTCCCCCTCGATTCGCAGTTGGAACTCGGCGATATCGTCGAGATCATCACTTCCCCCAACTCCAAGGGGCCTTCCCGCGATTGGCTCAAATTCGTTAAATCTCCCTCGGCCCGCACCAAGATCAAGTCCTTCTTCAAGAAGGCGATGCGCGAGGACAATATCAAGCTCGGGCGGAGCATGCTCGAAGAGGCGGCAAAGCGCAGAGGCTACGCCCTTTCCGATTTGCTCACCCCCGAAAGTTTCAAGAAGATCTCCGAGCGGTTCTCCTTCGATACGCAGGACGAACTCTTCTCCTCGGTGGGCTACGGTGCCATATCCGTCAACCAGATCTTCTTCAAACTCGTCGACTATTTCCGAAAGGAAGTGCCCACCGCGCCCGTCCTGCAACCCTTCAAGGAACACCATGCGAAGGGCACGGTGACGGTGAAGGGCATGAGCGGACTGCTCGTCTCCTTCGCGGGGTGCTGTTCGCCCGTCCCCGGGGACGATATCGTGGGCTTCGTCACGCGCGGGAGGGGCATCGTCGTCCACCGCAAGGACTGCCCCAACCTGAAAAATGCCGACCCCGAACGGCTGCAACCCGCCGAATGGATCCGCCAAGAGGGGGAAGAGGCACGCTTCAAAGCCGCGCTCGTCGTGGGGGCGGAAGAGCAGGGAGCCGCCCTGCTTGCGATCTCCGCCGTGCTCAACGAGATGCACCTCTCCCTCACTTCCATCAACGGAAGATACGATAAAAACGGCGACGCGATCGTCGACGTTGTCGTCTCCCTCACAAACTTGCAGGATATCGACGCGCTCATCAAGAAGCTCTCCGCCCGCGAGAAGATCGTCTATGTCCGCAGGACAGCCAACTGAGATGAAAGTTATCCTCGTCCCGCCCGTCGGATTCGGTGCGAACAGCTACCTTCTCACGAAGGACAATGCTTCCGCCGTCTGTATCGACCCTTCGTCGCCGCATGTGCTCTTCGAGGCGGAAAGGCGGTCGCTGAAAATCGAATACGTCCTCTTGACGCACGGGCATTTCGACCATGTCGGCGGATGTCTTTCGATGCAGGAAGCGGGTGCGGAAATTCTCCTTCCCGCGGGGGATTCGCGCATGGCGACGGACGAAAATTACAACATGGGGGCGGATTTTGGTAGACCCGTGCCCCCGTACACCGCCCGACTTCTCCGAAGTGAGGAGCCGTTTTCTCTGTGCGGGATATCCTTCCGTCCCATCTTCACGGCGGGGCATACGAGGGGAAGCACCTGCTACCTCGTTGAGGATATGCTCTTCTCGGGGGATACGATTTTTTCCGACGGCGTTGGAAGAACAGACCTTCCCACGGGGAATGGAGAAGAGCTGAAAGCGAGCCTTCTTCGGCTGAAAGAACTTGCCAAGGAACGAGACTACATTCTGTACCCCGGGCACGGGGAGTCTTCTACGCTTCGCGCGTCGCTCTCATATATATTGGGGGAAAACATATGCTGACTTCTTCACTCAAATGGTTGGAACCCGACCTGATGGACGTTGTCCGCCTCTTCCGCGGGGCGGAAGAGCTCGAGATCGCGCACGAATTCGACGCGGTCGGGTTTTCCCATATCAACAAGTTCCGCATCGGCGCGAGCGAGCGGGGCTTCGAAGCCATCCCCGATGCCGACGAGAGCATCTTTCTCCCTTGGAGAGCCCTCGTCAAGCGGTATGCAAAGCTCGCCTTATACGACCTCTTGTCCGAAATGTTCGATATGACGCTGCCTTGGGGGTCGCTCACGGGCATCCGCCCCACCGCGCTCGCCTATAAACAGCTGAAAATTTCGGGAGAATTTGAAAAGACCTTCGGAAAACTTCGCGTCTCCGAAGAGAATATCGCCCTCGTAAAGCGCGTTCTCGAAGCGCAAAAGCCGTACTATCGCCCCTTTGCGGGGACCGATCTCTTTATCTCCCTCCCGTTTTGCCCCACCAAGTGCGAATATTGTTCCTTCATCACCGCGCCCATCGCGGGGACGAAGAAGTACATGCCCGCCTATCTCGACGCGCTCGAAAAGGAACTTTCGGCGGCGGAAGAGCTATGCGGAAACCTTCGTTCGGTGTACATCGGCGGCGGCACCCCCTTCGTTCTCGAAGAGGAGGAACTCGAAAGGGTGCTTCAAATGACTTCGCCCCTTCTGAAAGGTGACCCCGAATACACCGTGGAAGCGGGGCGGCCCGATACCTTCACCGAGAAAAAATTGGAGCTCTGCAAGACGTATGGCGTTACGCGCATCTGCATCAACGCGCAGAGCTTTTCGGATAAAACCCTTCGGGCGATCGGCAGAAAGCACACCGCCGAGGACGTATACCGCGCTTTCAAAATGGCATCTCCGTATGGCTTCGATATCAATTGCGACCTCATCGCAGGGCTTACGGGCGAGAGCGTCGAAGAGTTCGAGGGAAGCGTCGACGCGGCGATTTCTCTCTCTCCCGCCAATATCACCGTGCATACGCTGTGTTTGAAGAAGGGCGCGAGGCTCAAAGAGGAACTTCTATACCGCGGCGAAAACGCCGACCCGCACGCGCGGCTCCGCGAAGAGGGGATCGCCGAGATGATCGACTATTCCCGCGAGAAGCTATTGGGCGCGGGGTATGTTCCCTACTATCTGTATCGGCAGAAGTACATGGCGGGCGCACATGAGAACGTCGGTTGGACCAAGCCGAACAGGGCTTGCATTTACAATATCGACGTGATGGAGGAGATCGGCGACAACCTCGCCGTCGGCGCGAACGCCATCTCCAAAAAGCTCTTTCACGGGGAGCGGATCGAACGCCTCGCCGCCCCCAAGGACATCCCGACCTACCTTTCCAAGGTGGATACTGTCATCGAGGAGAAGAGGAAATTGTTCAACGGGGAAGTATGACGGGCGCGGGGCGGAAAGTACGGAAAGGCAAAAATTACGTCACCCTGAGCCGCCGCTGTCCTTGCGGCGTGTCGAACGGGTCACCTTATTTTTAAGACATAAGTCTAAGGTGATTCCTACTTCGCGCAAGGACGCGCTCGTGCCGCCCAAGGAAGAAACAGAATAAGGCGGGGCGACGACGCTGTCCGACCGTAAAGGGCACGGTCGGATAGCTGCTCGGAATGACGTAATCATATAGTTGCGTACACCAACACCCCCTCAGTCCCCTTTGGGGACAGCTCCCCCGGCGGGGGAGCCGAGAGAGGGGGGCGGAGCGGGGGTGACGGACATGGGGCAGGAGCGACGGGAGACGGAGTACGCGCCTCACACCCCTTCCGTGTTTTCGATGCGTTCGAAGAGGGTACAGCCGCAGGGGAGCAACGTCGTTCGGAAGTCCCCCTGCAAGCGTACGTCGGTGCGAGGGGAGTGCAGGAGTTTGAGGTCGGTAACGTCGAGGAAGGCATCCTCCTTGATCTTCTCCGCGTCTACCCCGCACGCGTCGATCTCCTTCAACATGCGGCAACGGTAGAAGGCGTGCGAGACGAGCACCCCGCCCGTCACCCGCACCCGTTCGAGGGAGGCGGGCACGAGGTATTCTTTTCCCGTCGAAAAGAGGTGGGCGAGTTCGCCGCGGAAATAGCTCCCCGCGTTGTTGGGGCCGTTCCCCACAAACAGCAGGGTGAGCGAACGGACATTGGTGCAGGGGAGAAGGGCACCCTCGTCGGCGAAGCGGCACTCCGCCATTTCGAAATCGAGCACATGCGGCAACCCGCAAAGGAGCCTTCTTCCGCTCGGCGTATCGAGATACACCCCCTCATTTTCCGCGGAATAGGGCGGAAGGGCGGCGACCGTCCGGACGGCGGTCCCTTCGAGCGTCTTTTCGTCGAACTCCGCATTCGGGAAGATGCGAAGGGAAGTCGCACCCGAGGAGATGAGGGAACGGGCGGAGATCTTCCCGTCCATGAGGTCGACTTCCTTCACTTCGCCGATGGTTTCGGGCAGGAACCGTTCCCCGTCGTACACATAGCTCTGCCCGCCGCTCATCCACACCCTGCCGCTGCAAAGGCGGTATGCCGCCGCCCGCTCGATGCGGCGAAGTTCGCTCGAACGGAGATCGAGAAGGTCGGGAAATTCCCCATAGGAGAGGGTGCCGATAAAGTGCGAAAAAGCGTCGCTCGGGGAAATAACGCCCGTCTTTCCCTCGCGGGAGAGGAGCATTTCGCCCCCGTCCTCCACGCCCGAAAGAGCGGAATATGCCGAGAGATAGGTCTCCTCCGTCGAGGTCCCGTCCTCCCAGACGCACGCATACGCTTCCCGCTTAGCTCCCGTCTTTCGGGGAAGGGGGAAGAGGAGCAGGAGTACGATCGCGCACGCCGCCGAGATCCCGCACATGCAGGAACAAATTTTTCGGATGTACTTCATAGGTCTTTTTCATTATAATGCGGGGGCGGGGAAATTTCAAGCGTTTTCTTTTCGGGAGGAAAATTCAAAGAGGGCGAGAGTTCTTCCCAAAAAATATTTTTCGGAAAATCGGCGCGGGGGGCAAAATCCTTTGACAAGTTTGTCCGAATATGATATGCTTATTTTCGACGTGCGCGAGGAATCCCGCTCTCCACGCTATTCTTGGCGCAACGCGAATACTTCCATAGGAGGATAAACGCAAATGGAAAAACAGGAGATCATCAAGAAGTTTGCTTCTCACGAGGGGGATACGGGTTCGCCCGAAGTGCAGATCGCGCTCCTCACCGAACGCATCAACCACCTCAACGAGCACCTGAAAGTGCACGCACATGACAATCACTCGCGCAGAGGGCTTCTGAAAATGGTCGGGAAACGCCGCGGGCTTCTCGACTACCTGAAAGCGAAGGACATCGAGCGTTACCGTGCAGTCATCGCGGCATTGGATCTGAGAAAATAAGAAGAAGGGGGCGGATTTTTTGCCGCCCTTTTTTCACGCAGAGAAGAGAAGGACGCACCCTTCCCTCGCTGTCCTCGCCGAGGTACGCACCCTTCCCTCGCTGTCCCCTTTGGGGAAAGTGTCCCGCAGGGACGAAAGGGGTCGGGTTATCGACACCCCCTCAGTCACGCCAAGGGCGGCGTGACAGCTTTCTCGGGCGGGT
>CANPWF010000125.1 GCA_947581885.1 uncultured Clostridia bacterium | reverse complement strand
CCCGCCCCACGTCCATGTTTACTTCGCGCAAGGACGCGCTCGTGCCGCCCAAGGAATAAACAGAATAAGGCGGGACGGCTACGCTCAACATGACGTGGGGCGGCGCACGTCATCCTGTCCGACCGAAGGGCGCACGAGCCGCAAGGCGAAGTAGCTTGTCGAAGGACGGACGTGCGCCCGAATGTACGAACCCCGAAAGAGCGCACCCCTTCTCACCTCATTTCGAGCGCAGTCGAGAAATCTCGCACGGCTCCCAACAGGCATGTATGTCCATACCCTCACCTCATTTCGAGCGCAGTCGAGAAATCTCGCACGTTTACCAACGTACATGTATGTATGGAGGGTGGCGAGATCCTTCACTTCGTTCAGGATGAGGTGATAGTGCATACTCTATCGGGGCTTGCGCCGTCCCTTACCCCTCTCCCTCTCGGCTCCCCCTTTGGGGGAGCTGTCACGGCTGCCCTTGCCGTGACTGAGGGGGTGTGAGTGTACGCAACCGTATAATTACGTCACCCTGAGCCGAAGGGTCGTCTGCCCTTGACGACCCTTCGGCTCAGGGTGACGTGCGCCGCGCAACGAAGGAATGCCGTGCGGCGAAGGAAGGACGTGCCCCCCATGAATCAACGCGTCCCCTCGATCCTTCAAAAAATTTCTCTTGTATCCGTTGCGTTTTTCGCGTGCGCGTGCTATAATAAGGACATGTTCAGCAAAAAATCGACAATTTTCCTCTCTCTCGCGCTTGCGGGAGGGCTGATCGGTTCTTCCGTTTTGGCGTTCTCGCAGGGGTTCGCCCCCTCTTTTGCGGACGAAAGCATTTCCCCGCGGGCGGTCGAGGAGACGATTACCGTCGACGGGGAGAAGGCGGAGCTTGTCCTGCCCGAAAGTTACGAGCAGTATCTTCCCCTCATCAGCCCCGTCTCTTTTGCGATGAGCGAGGATTATATCACGATCGCCGACGGCAGCACCCTCTACATCTACGACCGCGCGGCGAACAAATACTCCGAGTATCAGCATAAGAAATACCCCTCTATGGAGGGTTCTTGCACTATTTCCAAAGTACAAATAGCAAAGAAGGAAGGTGAACGAAACGACCGTATCTTCTTCTCGGATACAGACAGCCATTTGTATGAATACGGTACAGAAGGGCAAGAAGCCCTCTCGTTGGAGGAAATGATCGTAAGCGACGTTCCTGTTACCACCTTCCTCATCAATGACACAGGCACAGCACTATACACGGCGAACACGGTCACTGAAATGGGAACGATTTCCCTCAATCGTTACACGTTGGAGCACGAAAAACTTACAACTCATGATTCCAAAGCAAACGCAAGCGAGACAGGCACTAACCCTATTCTCTCCGCAGAAGGCGACACACTCTTTGTTTCAATCAGCGACACGACCGTCGTTTCTTACGATGTCTCTTCCAATCTCATCAAACAAAAGGTCATTCTGCTCGACAGCGAAAAAGGGCACGTCGACGGATTACAGAGCCTATGCGCATTCGGCGGTAGCATCTTTTACACGGTAAAGAACAGCTCTCTCAACGGGCTTTATCGCACGGAAAACGGCACCGCAACCCTCCTTTCGCTCGGGGAAAACGCGAACGACGGTCTCTCCGCGCTCGGGGTGTATCACGGCGAGCTGTATTGCATTCGCAACAAATCGGTGCACAAGCTCTCCGTGCAGGAGGACGGGGAAGGAAACGTCTCCGCCGCCCTTACCGACTATGAGATCGGCTCCTCGTCCGATTCCCTCAACCGTCTCAACGGCGCGACGGATACCGTGCGGGCGGGCAATTTGCTCGTCACCGCGAACAAAACTTCCAAGCGTATCCTCATTCGCAGTCTTTCCGATCGGACGAGGGAACAGATCGACTGCGTCGACGAAAACAATTCCCCCTACGAACCCGAAATGATCGCCACCGACGGCAGGATCGTCGCGGCGGCTTCGGAGAAAAAAGTCTATCTCTATGTCCCCTATGCGGGCGAATATCGTCTTGCCGATACGCAGGAATGCAATAACAACATCACGAGCGTTGTCTGCCTGTACGGAGCGTGTTATTTCGTCACGGGTGGCAACGGCTATGGGAAGATCGTGCGCACGGCGAGCGGGGAATCCCCCGGGGAGAGCATCCCCACCCCCGATGTCTATGGGCTGGAAGGCGGAAACGTTATTACCCGCGACGCGAATGGTGCCCCTCACGCACTCGCATACGACCTATACGGTACGATCTATGTGATGTATCAGAACGGCCAAGTACGTACGTTCACCGAAGAAACTTTTTGCGACCAAGGGGAAAACGGCACCGGACTTTCAGTCACGGTCCCCACCGATGCGACCTCTCTCCGCGCGGATTTCCAAGGCAATCTCTACTATCTCAAAGACGGAAAGATGTACTGCAACGGCGAAGAAATGCCGTTCGCCGAAATCGACGGAAAAGACTTCGTCTACACGGGTGAAGAAAGCAAAACCCCCGTCTCCTTCGCGCTCGGGTTCGAGGACGACGAGGTGTACTTCCTCTTCGGCGACTTCATCGTAAAATCCAATGCGGGTGCCCTCGGCTTCCCGTCGCTCGGAACCATTTCGGCGGAGGGCATCTACGACGAGGTCACGAAGGTACACAAAAAAGACGAGGAGGGCATTTCCCTTCTCGACGTAAAAGAGCATTCGATCGGCATCCGCGTCGCCCTCGAAAAGCTCGACAAAGAAACCGCTTCCTTCCCCTATTCTTCCTACTCCCGCACCAACGAGACGGAGCGGGCGGTTCAGCTCGCGCGGACGGACGGGTACAGGCTCGTCGCCCTCTACGAGAACAAGACGTACACCGTGGAACTCTTCCGCGAAGAGGACCTTGTCGTCTATGGGGAAGAGGGCGAAGATCCCGCGTTCGCTCCCTCTTGGACGGGGGAAAACGGCACGCGCTACTTCGCCGTCGATACCTTCGTGTACAACTACCCCTGCCTCTCCGCCGCGAGGACGAACGTTCAGCTTCCCCGCGGAACGAAGGTGCAACTTTGCGACGTTGTGCTTCCCGTCAAGGGGGACAGCGTCGCGCCCGTCGCGGTGAGCGTTGATAACGGCGGGGGCGAAAACGGCTTCAAATTCGCCTATGTCGAATATACGGACGCGGAGGGCAACGCGGCGTTTGGATACCTTCCCCTTTCCTTCCTCTCGACGATCGACCCCACGGGCGTGCAGAACGAGACCTTCACCCTCGGTACCTTGAAAGAGAATGTCTCCTTCCAAGATGAAAATGGCGAAAGGATCGACGTAGCCGCAGGAGAAGAAGTGATGCTCTACGACAACGGCGACGGAACTTTCACCGCCGCAGTGGAGCGGGACGGCGTTCGCTATACGGCACAGGTGAATGATAAGATCGTCTCGCACGGGGAATCGGACGCTCTTCGCATCGCGCTCATCGTCATCCTCACCGCCCTCGCAGTCGTCATCATCGGCGCGTACTTCTTTCTTCTCCCCCGCTCAAAATACGGAAAGAAGAAAAACTGAGCGTTAAAAAATTTCTTTTGAACAGAAAAGGAAAAGCTGCCATTTGGCAGCTTTTTTGCATAATGGGGTGGGAAAAAATTGCTTTATCTTCTTTCCGAGCATTCAAATTCCGAACTCAAAGAAAGGCTCCCTCGAAGTATTCGATCTCCCCTTCGAACACGGAGGCAACATCGAAACGGATGGGGATCTCCTCGCCGCAAGAGATGCAGTAGAACTGCGCGATCTTCCTGTATCGGTCCTGCTTCTGCCGCGTGACCGCCTCGGTGGGCAGCCCGAAACTGTCCGTCTCCCGCGCCTTCACTTCCACAAAACAGGTGTAGCCGTCGCGGCTCTTCGCCACGATGTCCGCCTCGCCGAAGGGCGTTGTATAGTTGGTTTTGAGGATGCGGAAACCCCGCTTTTTCAGGTATTTGCAGACGTTCCGTTCCCCCGTCCGTCCCAAAACTTTTTTATGAAGGTCTTGCGGTGAATTTCGCATATTCCAACCTCCCGAATGGCTTTGATATGCTCCGCCGTGCCGTAGCCCGCGTTGCGGTCGAACCCGTATGCGGGGAAGGTTTCGGCATACTTTTCCATGAGATGATCCCGATAGACTTTTGCGAGAATGCTCGCCGCGCCGATGGAAGCGACGAGGGCGTCCCCTTTCACGATACTCTTTTGCGGAAGGGAGATGTCGAGGGTCATATTCCCGTCCGTCAACACGAAATCGGGCACGATCGGAAGGGACTCGATCGCCCTTTTCATGCAGAGCCGCGTCGCCTGTAAGATGTTGATCTCGTCGATGACCCTCTCGTTGACTTCCGCGATCGAATAGGCGCGGGCAACTTCCTTGATTTGTTCGGCGAGGGCTTCCCTCTTCTTGGAAGAGAGCTTCTTGCTGTCGTCGATGCCCTCGATCTTTTTATCGAGCGGAAGGATGACGGCGGCGCACACGACGGGCCCCGCCAAGGGTCCCCTTCCTACCTCGTCGACCCCCGCGACCGCCGTATAGCCGCGCTCGGAATATTCCCGTTCGTAAGTAAGTTCATCCATATTTTTATCCGAGAAGCCCCGCGCTTTGCAGGTCCTCTTCGCCGTCCAAACAGAGTTTTCCGAGCTTGCTTTTGCGGAGATCGTCGAGAAGGGCACGCTCGCCGCGCTCGTAATCGGATTCGCCGCCCCGCCGCACAAAGCCGCGCTTTTTGCAGACCTCTTCGAGCATTTCAAGCCCCGTTCCGCCCGTGATCCCATACCGCTCTTTTAAGGCTTCGGGGTAGGAAGAAAGGAGCTCTTCGAGGAGGGAGAGCGCGATCTCGTCGAGGGCGAGGATGTCGTCGTTGAGGCAGCCGAGGTAGGCGAGCCGCCGCGCGAGA
Organism: uncultured Clostridia bacterium; assembly: GCA_947581885.1. Classification (GTDB taxonomy): domain Bacteria; phylum Bacillota; class Clostridia; order Christensenellales; family Borkfalkiaceae; genus Gallimonas. The sequence continues at coordinate 396 of CANPWF010000125.1, read as the reverse complement.
GCTTGATTTTCGCAGGAAGGCGGCATGGTGCCGGGGGTATCGAGCAGTTCGAATTCCCCGCATTTCACCCACTGTTTTGCGCGGGTAACGCCCGCCTTGTCGCCGACCGCAGCCCGCTTTCCCCCCGCCAAAAGGTTGATAAGGGTGCTTTTTCCCGTGTTCGGAATGCCCGCGATGAGGAAACGGAACGCCCGCATGGTGCCCTTCTCTTTGTAGCTTTTCGCCTTCTCTTTGACGAGCTCGCGCATCGCCTCTTCGAGGGGACGAAGGGAGACGGAGGAGAGCGCGGAAATTTTGAGGACGTTCTTCCCCGCGGCACGGAGTTTGGAAAGAAGAACGTCCGCCTTCCCGTCCGCCATGTCCCCCTTGTTGAGGACGTACAAAACGGGCTTGCCC
>CANPWF010000124.1 GCA_947581885.1 uncultured Clostridia bacterium | reverse complement strand
CCCAAAGGGGGAGCCAAGAAAAGAGGGGGGCAAGAGGTGGCAATCCCCGAGGCATGGGAGCCGAGAAGGGGCGGGCGGTGTACGCACCCCGCACCTCATCCTGTCCGACCGAAGGGCGCACGAGCCGCAAGGCGAAGTAACGCAGTGAAGGATCTCGCCCAATTATGGACGTACATGCCTGTTGGGAGAAGTGCGAGATTTCTCGACTGCGCTCGAAATGAGGTGGGACGGGGGAGCCAAGTTGGCGGGGCGGAAGAAGGGCGCGACAGCGATAAAGCAATATCGATAAAGCGATAGCGATAAAACAGTGGCGATAGAACGAAAGCGGGAAAAGGGACAGCATCAGGGGGGCGAAGGGGAGATGAGGCGGGTGGAGATCGAGGTCGAGGGGAGTGCGCAGGGGGCGGTGGAAAAGCTCAGGAAGGGCGGCATCGTCCTTCTTTCCGCAAAGAAAAAGGGAAAAAATTCTGTCGTGCTCTCGGTTGACGGAAAAGACCGTAAAAAAGTTTTTGCAATTTTACAACAACCGTGTTATAATATAAAAAAAGTATGCCCGCGCGGGCTCGAACGGTTTCGCTCCAAATGCAGGGAAGCGGCGGGGCTGTTTCTCGGGACGCTCATCGTTCTTCCCTCGATCTTCTTTGCGCAGAGCAGAGTCCTTCGCATCGAAGTGGAGGGGAGCGGAGCCTATCTCGCCCGCGAAGTGAAAGCCGCCCTGCAAGAGGAAGGGGTCTCCCTTTTTTCGGCGGTGCCGAAAGATAACAAGATCGCCGCCCGCATCTTCTCCCTTCCCGACGTATGTTTCGTCTCGATGAAGGCGGAGGGCGGGGTGCTCGCCGTCCGCGTGGAGGTGGAGCGAAAGGAGCCCGCCGCGTCCTCTTCCCTTCTCGCCCCCGTTTCGGGCGTGGTGGAAGAGCTCATCGTTCTCCGCGGAACGCCCCTCGTCTCGGTGGGGGATACGGTGGAGAAGGACGCTCCCCTCGTGGGCGGGTACGCGCTGTACGGCGAAGAGGTCCGCGCCGTAGAGATCGTCGCGCGGGCGAAGATCTCTTTCCCTGTGAAAACGTTCTATGAAGGGGACGAAGAGGGGGCGCGGGCACAGGCGGAATTGGACTATGGCGAGCTATTCGGGCTCACCGTATCGCCCGCGGAGGGCGGATATCTGATCGAAGGAACGGGGTTCGCGGCAGTCGGTGCGAACTTCGGCTGAGGAGGAACATTACGGTCACGGTGGAAACGGGCGGGTTGGACAAGCTCCAACGGGTGCTCGGCGTATTCGACGAAAATCTTGCGATCGTCTCGCGGGAGCTCGGGCTCGTCGCGCATGTCGACGGGACGGCGATCCATTTGGAAGGCGAAGAGGAGGAGACGGGCAAAGCCGTTCTCGAAAGTCTGCTCTCCGTCGCCGAGGCGGGGGATACGATCGACAAGGGAAGTCTGATGTACTGTATCTCGCTCGCCCGCGAAGGGCGTGCGGGGGATATGGCGGGGGTCCTCAGAGGGGTCGTGGCGATCACTTCCCGCGGGAAGCCCGTAAAGTGCAAGACGGTGGGACAGAAAGACTATGTCGCCGCCATTAAAAAGAACACCATCACCTTCGGCGTGGGGCCTGCGGGGACGGGAAAGACGTACCTCGCCGTCTGCCTCGCCGCGGCGGCATACAAGGCGAAAGAGGCGGAGAAGATCATTCTCACCCGCCCCGCGGTGGAAGCGGGCGAAAAGCTCGGGTTCCTGCCGGGGGATCTTCAAACCAAAGTCGATCCCTATCTCCGTCCGCTCTACGACGCGTTGCAGGAGATGTTCGGGCTCGATACGTACCAAAAACTCATGGAGAAGGGGACGATCGAAGTCGCGCCGCTCGCCTATATGCGGGGAAGGACGCTCTCCAACGCCTTCGTCATTCTCGACGAGGCGCAGAACGCCACCCGCGAGCAGATGAAGATGTTCCTCACCCGTCTCGGGGAGGGATGCAAGATGGTGGTGACGGGGGATCTGACGCAGACCGACCTTCCCGCGGGCAAGACGAGCGGCTTAAAACAGGCGGTGCGGCTGTTGAAGGGGGTGGAGGACATCGCCGTATGCACCCTCACCGACTGCGACGTTGTGCGGCATCCGCTCGTGACGAAGATCGTCCGCGCCTATGAACAAGACGAAAAACGAAGCAAGGGGGAGAAAAAATGAGAGATGCCGAGAGCGCACCCATCAAACGGAAACTCGTAAAGAGCGGATTTGAATTCGCGGGCTGTTTCTGCGTGGCGGTGCTGATCATCTTTCTTCTGCTCATTGCCGTCAATCCGAAGGAATGGGTCAGTTTCATCGTGACCTATCGGGATGAAGAGATCGCGCTCATCATGAGTCTTTTCTTTCTGTTCACGATCAGCTATCTCTACTTCTACTATGAGGACCGCGAAACGCTCTTGAAGGGCGGGAGCGTGGTGCTCTTCTTTACCCTCGTCACCGTGTGCGCCATCGTGTGCTGGGTGTTCGGGCGGTATGTGTATCTTTACGCCCGCCCGTACGCGCTGTTCGCGCTCCTTTGCGTCTTTCTTCTCGGGCGGAAGCACGCGCTCTTTCTGAACTTCATCTTCGTGCTCGTGCTCTTCTCCCTCGATATCTTCTCGCGCGGGTTCTCCGAGAACATCAGCATCGACGCGTTCGCCGCCCTCCTCGTCGGCTTTGTGAGCGGCACCTTCGCCGTGTTTTTGGCGAACAGCGTGAAGAACAGGATCGGGATCCTCGGGACGGGTGCCCTCGTCGCCGTGCCCACCCTCTTCGTGGTGCTCTTCTTCAAATTGCCCTACGTCCGCACCGAGGGCTGGATCACCTACGTCTCGGCGGCGGGCTTCCGCGTGCTCGGCAGTTTCACGTCCGCGGCGTTGGCACTCACCCTTCTTCCGCTGTTCGAGCTCATGTTCAACCGCCTCACGCCCTTCCGTCTGCGCGAACTCACGAGCACGAACGCGCCCCTTCTCGCCCGCCTCAAACAGGACGCTCCCGGCACCTTCAACCACTCCCTCATCGTGGCGCAGCTCTCCGAGACGTGCGCCGTCGCGATCGGGGAGAACGCCGAACTCGCCCGTGCCGCGGCGTACTATCACGACGTAGGCAAGCTGAAACAGCCCGATTGCTTCACCGAAAATCAAACCGATTACAACGTGCATAACGAACTCGCGCCCGAGCTCTCCGCCGACATCATCCGTTCGCACGCGGGGGACGGGTACGACCTTCTCATCGATTCTCACCTTCCCAAGCAGATCGCGGACGTGGCGCGGGAACATCACGGCACCCTGCCCATCAAGTACTTCTACGACAAGGCCCTTCGCCTTTCGGGCGGGGAAGCGAACATCCGCGACTATTCCTATTTCGGTCCCGTCCCGCAGACGAGGATCGCCGCGATCGTGATGATCGCCGACGCTGCCGAAGCCGCGACGCGTGCCATGGGCGACCGCTCTCCAGAGAGCGTCGAGCGCACCGTCCGCGCCATCATCGAGGAGAGAATGGACCTCGGGCAATTCGACGAATGCGATATCACGATGCGCCAGCTCACCGTCATCAAACAGGCCCTCGTGGACGCGCTTTCGAGCGTACACCATCACCGCGTCGAATATCCGCAGATGCAGTTCAGCCGAGACAGAAAGAACGCGGAGGGAAAAAATGAGTAAGGTCCTCCTCGACTGCAACACAAAATTTCCCTTCAAACGGCGGCTCGAAGGGGCGTTGACCCCCTTCGTCGATGCCGATCTTCCCCTCGTGCTCGAACTCACCCTCGTCACCAAGCGGACGATCCGTCTGCTCAACGCGGAAAAGAGGGGGGTGGATGCCGTCACCGACGTTCTCTCCTTCCCCGCGGCGAATTTTCGGGCGGGAGAACCCATCCTCTCGGAGGAGTTTTCCGACTGCGTCGAGCCCGTCTTTGGGATGAAAAAGGGGGAATGGGTGTTGAAATCCGAGCGGTTGCTCCTCGGAAGCGTCGTTATTTGCACGAAGAGGGCAAAGGAGCAGGCGAAGGAATACGGGCACTCGGAAGAGCGTGAGATGTGCTATCTCGCCGTCCACGGATTTCTGCACTGCCTCGGGTACGATCATATCACGGAAGAGGACAAGCGCGTGATGCGCCATCACGAAGAGGAGATCATGAAAAAGATCGGGCTGGGGAGAGAGGCATGAGAAGCGGGACGGTCGCCGTCATCGGCAAGGCAAACGCAGGGAAGAGCACCCTCGTCAACGTGCTCGTGGGGGAGAAGGTCGCCATCGTCTCGCCCAAACCCCAAACCACGCGCGAACGCATCTTGGGCGTGCTCACGCGGGAGGATCGGCAGATCGTATTCGCGGACACCCCGGGGATATACAGGAGCCGCAACGAGCTCACCGCCCGCATGATGCGCACCACGGAAAACACCGCCAAAGAGGTGGACGTTATTCTGTACGTCCACGACGGGCACGCGGGGCTCAAAGAGGACGATATCGCGCTCATGAAGCGGGAACTTTCCCGCAAGATCCCCATGCTCATCGCCTATACCAAGATCGACATTTGCCCCAAGGAGCGCATTCCCGCGGATGTGAAAACGCTGTATGAAGCGGGGGTGGACGCGGATGTTCTGCCCGTCTCCGCCCGCCGCGGCAAGAATATTGCAAAGCTCGAAGAGGCAATTTTCGCCCTTCTTCCCGAGGGAGAAAAGCTCTTTCCCGACGACATCGTCTCCGACCACAGCGAGAAGTTCGCCGTCGCCGAGCTCATGCGCGAGAAGATCCTTCTCAAATACGAGCAGGAGATTCCGCACGGGGTGGCGATCGTCGTGAATACCTTCGAGAAAAGAGAAGATCTCTACGAAATTTCCCTCGATATCGTCTGCGAGAAGGCGGGGCACAAGGCGATCCTCATCGGAAAGCAGGGGAAAGCCCTCAAAGAGGTCGCTTCGTTTGCGCGGAAAGATATGGAAAAACTGCTCGGGTGCAAGGTCTTTCTCACCGTCTACGTCAAGGTGCGCGAGGGCTGGCGGGACAGTGCGCGGCTCCTCAAAGAGTTCGGCTACGAAGAGTCCTGAGGAATACTTCTTTTCGTCCTTCCCATACTGCCTTGGGAGGACCGAATGAAAAACGAAGCCGCGGAACTCGCTTGGAAACTCTTTCAGGAGACGGGCAAAACGAGCTACTACATGCTGTATAAACAGCTCTCGGAATTGCAGTAGGGAGCGGCAGAGCGCACCCTTCCCTCGCTTCCCCCGTTGGGGTGCCTGTTTCCACTCGCTTCCCCCTTTGGGGGAAGTGTCCCGCAGG
>CANPWF010000123.1 GCA_947581885.1 uncultured Clostridia bacterium | reverse complement strand
GTATCCGCATATTACGCTCTCTTCGGCGCGGACGGTGCGTTCTCCCTCGGGAAAGAGGGGAACATCCGCATCGACGACGAAGGCATTTCAACGTTTTCGGAAGGGAAAGGGCATCACCGCCTCATCGGATGTAACGATTTCGCGGCGGCGAAGGTTCAGCTCGAAAGGGTATTGTTGGGCGAAGATCACCGCTTCGCGCCGTAGCGGGCGCGGAACTCCGAGGGCGACATCCCCGCGATCTTGTGGAAGGTCTTGCAGAACTGCGCCACGGTGGGGAAGCCCGTCTGCTCGGCGACCTCATAGATGCGCAAATACTTGTCTTGCAGAAGAAGTTCGCTCGCCCGTTGGATGCGGAGATTCTGGAAGTAGCGGTAGGGGGATTGCTCCATCGCCGCTTGGAACATCGTCGAGAAGTACGAGCGGGAGATCGAAAGTTCCTTGCACAGCGCGTTGATGTTCATCGGCCTTTCGAGATTCGCCTTCATGTAGGCGACCGCGCTGTCGATGATCGAAAGTTTATTCGGCTCCTTTACGGGCTCCCCGCGCAACTTCTTGGCGAGCCGACGGAGCACGTCGAACGCCATCGCGCTCGCCGCTAAGGACATGGTAACGGGATTCTCGGTAAGGTTCGACGGCGTGCGGATATGGTCGAGGAGGCGGTTCAGGGGTTCGATATCCTCGGGCGCGAAGTCGAACACGGGATTTTGGCTCAGCCCGCACTGTTCGTAGAGGAGATCGCAGTCCGTGCCCGCAAAGGAGATCCAGCGGTACGTCCACGCCTCGCCCTTTTCCGCCGCATAGCGAATGAGATTTTTGGGGGTGATGACGAACGCCTTGCCCGCAGAGAGGGGATACACCCGCCCGTCGCAAGTAAAACTTCCCTTCCCTTCGACGACGAAGTGCAGGATGTGGTTGTTGCGATAGTAGAGGGCACTCGAATGCGAAGAACTGTCGTTCTGTTCCTCGCCGAACTCGGTGACGTTGAGCCCGACGAAAGACGGCGCGTATTCGATATAGGTGAGCGTCGTTGCGTTGCGAATGATATGCATCAAACGGCTCCTTGGAGTTTTGTCCGAAGAACAATTCGGCAAAATCGATTATAGCACAAATCAACAAGAAATACAACCTTTTATGGGGAAATAAGCGGATAAAACCGCAAGAAAATAGAGAAATCGCAAAAAATAAGGAGGAAGATTATGGTAAACAAAAAGACAAGAAACATCGCGCTCTCCGTTTCGGCCGCGCTGTGTTTCGGCGCACTTGCGGGCGCGCTCGCGTCGCTCCGTCCGCTCCGCGCCTCGGCGGATGAAGCCGCACTGTATACCGAAAATTTCGAATCCCTCGAAACGTCGGCGGGGGACGCGGAAATTGCAGCAAAAGGATGGAAAGGCTCCAACCGTTCCATCGTCGACGGGTCGCATGGCACCTTTGTTGCACAATCATACCAATGGGAAGCGGGCGGACATAACGTAAATGACAGCCGACTTTATTTCTATACAGCCAATCCTTTTGGCCTTACACTTGACGCAGCTAAGACGTATAAAGTGAAATGGGAACTTTGGCTCAATCCCAAGGTAACGGATAACGGAAATTGTACTGTAATGATTCAATCGGGCGATACTGGCAAGCACAATTCCGTTGTCGTTTTCGAGAAAGGGTCCGTAAAGGCGGTAAACTATCAGCAGGGGCTTCAGCTTACGATGGTTGGCGGCGAAACTTCCCAAGTAGGAGAGGACGGTTGGTATTCGTTCGAGACCACGATGAAGGGGACGAGCGATGCCAGCAACCCCAACACGGGCTTTGTTTTCGACATGACGACAGGAGCCGATCAGGTTGCCGAACTGAACGAAAAGAAAGAACCGACCATTCGCATATCGGAGTTTGAGATCTCCGAAAACGATGGGGGGGGGTCACTTTATAAGCTGTCCGAAAAGGTTACGCCCGGTATCGTGGGAGTCAAGAACGGCATCTTTGGAAGTACCGGTTTTGCGTCGAATGTGGCAGACACGGTTTATACCGAGAGAAGCGGCATCGAGGGCAAAACGCTCAAAGCCGTGGACGAGTTCACCGAGAATACGACGACCGCGGGCACCGAACTCTACCTCGATAAGGACGCTTCCCGCAAGCTCGATTCGGGCAAATATTACAGCGTCAAATTCGATACCGCGCATTTTGGTGTGGTGCAGGATACGACGTTCCACTTCGAACAGTACACGACGGACGGCGGCGCGTTGATCGACAGCGGCGACATGAAGATCGTGAGCGCGATGGATGTACAGTATACCGATGCGGATGAATCCTTCTTCAAACAAGAGGGGTGCACGGTCACGGAGAACAAGGGCGTTTATACCGTGGAAGCGATCGTCGTCGGGCAAGGCGGCGAGTTCAAACTGTCCGCTTCCGTGAATGCCCCCAACCGTATCGGCGAAGCAGGGCTCTACATCGATAATATCTCGATTACTGAGATCACTGCTTACAAGCCCCCTGTACCCGTTGAACAACGCACCTATAAAACGGTGTACTCTGAGAAATTCAACACGGTCGATCCGTCTACAGCAGGTAGCGATGCGATGTATGCTGCGTGCGGATTTGCAGGGATTACACCGACGGATCGGCTCACGATTGCGACCGAAGGCGGCATTGACGATAGTCAAGCATTAAAAGCAATTTATTCCTTCTATCAGGATACCGAAAGGTGGCAAATCGATCGAGTATATCTTGATGCAAGTAAGGTTTCGTCGACGAATCCGGAAAGCGTCTACCGTTATACGATGAAAATCAAGCCGTTCGGGGAATGGAAAAAGATTTACATTGGTTTCCAGAACGGAAATAACCAATCGGATATCGACTATGTCGTTCTTGTAAACGGCGGTTCGACAAGCTTCGAAGCTTCGTCAATGGGCGGGACGCTTGTCAAAAATGCGACGACGTATGCAGACGGTGTGTTTTCTGTTGATGTCTATCTGAACGGGAAAGGCAATTTCATTTTCAACTTCTTCAATATGCAGGCGGATGAAGGTGAAGCAGGCGATACAGGCTTCTATCTCGACGACTTCAAGATTCAGGAAGAAGTCAAAACCGAGATCGCGGCGGGGCTCAATAAGACGGCTACCGTCTACAACAAGACGGCGGGCGGCGACCTTTCGATGTTCGCCTCGCTCGAAGATGTTACGGCGGTCAAGATCGACGGAGATGCCGTCGACAGCGGCAACTACCAATTCACGAAAGACAGCAACCTCTTGGTCGTGAAAGAAGCCGCACTCAAAGGTCTCGGAACGGGGGAACGCACCCTCACCGTAGAGACCTCGCAAGGAAATTACGAGTGCAAAATCGAAGTCATCGACATCTATCAAAACAGGATCTACTCCATGAGCCTTTCGAGCGTGTCGATCAGCGGCAACGATAAAGCGTCGGACGAGTTTTGGTCTGCCTCGGGCAACAATCTCTCCATGGATCCCACCGCTTCGCATTGGGTGGTCGAGTCGACGAGAGACGGGTTGAAATTCACCCCCAAAGAGGAGCAGTACTCTTCCTTCCTCGGGCTCATCAACTCCAACGGGCTCATGATAACGGGTTGGAAAGCGGGAGCTTGGAATTCCCTCTCCTTCGATGTGAAAGCGACCAACGCGATCTTCAACATCAACCTCAGAGAGATGAAGTCGGGCGGCGGAACGGAACAAGATATCGGCTCTTTGCAGATCGATATCATGGGGGATCGCCGCGTCGATAACGGCGAACAGTCGTCCAAACTGTGCTGGACGGTTGAGGACGTAGAAGGACAGGACGGTTGGAAGCATATCACCGTTTGGTTCAACTACACCCAAACCATCGAAGATTCCTTGGCATACGTTCGGATCCAAGCCGCCATGGCAGACGAAGATCAACCCGCCGAGATCATAATGGATCAATTCGCGATGTTTGCGGAATTCTTCCCGGTGGCATCGGCGACCGCGTCGCAGTACGATAAGGCGACGGAGAAACTTCCCGCCTATTCCATCGACGTGTACGAAGCGAACGACAATCATGTGTACAGCATCACCGAGGTGAAGTGCGGCGGAACAGCCCTTCAAAATACCGAATACACCGTCTCCTATGCGGGCGGCACGGCGACCCTCACGTTCACCAAGGCGTTCTGCGACACGAAGGCGAACGAAACGGCTCCCATCGAGATCGAAGTCACCACTTCCAAAGGCAACACGCTCAAACTCACCTTTACGGTGATCGATTCCAAGCCCGTGCTTCCTGCGGGGGAAAAGACCTACGACAAGGCGAGCGGCGCGGGCCTCACCCTCGAAAACGTCGATATGAAGGGCAATCCGATCGCCAAGATCACCTACGGGCAGAACGGGGAACACACCGTCGAGGCGACGCTCTACGACCTCACGAACGACACCCTCACATTGAGAGCCGCGTTCTTTGCAAATCTCGCTCCCGCAACGTATGAATTCACGTTGGTTTCGAACTCGGGCGCGAAAGCGACCTTCACGGTCATCGTCGTCGATACGACCCCCGTGCTCGGTTCCGTTTCCGAATACGATAAGCTCACGGCGACCGATTTCGTCATCACCCTCGACGCGAAGGGGCAAACCATCACCAAGGTGGAACTCGGCAGCAAGACGCTTACGGCATCCGAATACACCTATGCGGAAGGGAAACTCACCGTGAAGAAGAGCGTGTTCGACGCGCTCACCGCGGGCACCTACACCATCAAAGTGACGACGGCGACCTCCTCCGTTTCCGCGGACATCGTCGTGAAAGACGTACCGCCCGTCATCGTGGACGGCACCTACACGGCGAAGCAGAACGGCGAACTCGTCATCGATGTCGATTTGAAGGGCAGGGATATCGTCTCCGTCTCGATCGGCGACGAAGTGCTCCTCGCAAGCGACTACACCTACGCGGACGGCAAACTCACCGTGAAGAGCAGTATTCTCGGGGAACTCGCCGTTGGGAAGCACACCCTCACCGTGACCACCGCGGGCGGCAGTGACGAGGTGGAGTTCACCTTGGAAGAAGCTGCTAAGGCTCCGAATTCGAATGGCGGAAGCGGCAGTACCGGCAGCGGGAACAAGGACGAAGAAGGCGAGAAGAAGGGTTGCGGAAGCAGCATCGCCCTCGCGGGCGGGATCGCGGCAGCCACGACGCTCTTCGCCGCCGCCTTCGTCACCAAGCGCAAGAAGCACTAAGTTGCGCGGATCGCTCGCAAAGGCTTAAAATTGTAACCTTTGCACCATAACCAAAACCGAGGGGGGGAGTTCGCTCCCCCCTTCCTTTTCTTTGACAATCTCATTATCCCATGCTATACTATAAGCATAGATTA
>CANPWF010000122.1 GCA_947581885.1 uncultured Clostridia bacterium | reverse complement strand
GGCGGCGCTGGTGCCGAAGGCGGAGATCGAGGGGGATATGGGGGATTCCCACGTCGGGCTTCAAGCCCGCCTGATGTCGCAAGCCCTCCGCAAACTCACCGCGATCGTCAACAAGTCCAAGACGTGCGTCGTCTTTATCAACCAACTCCGCGAGAAGGTGGGCGTGATGTTCGGCAATCCCGAAGTCACCCCCGGCGGCAAGGCGTTGAAGTTCTACGCTTCCATCCGTATCGACGTGAGAAAGACGGATATCTTGAAGGATACGGACGGGGCGGCGGGCAACCGCACCCGCGCGAAGGTCGTCAAGAACAAGCTCGCTCCGCCCTTCCGTCAGGCGGAATTCGATATCATGTACGGCGAGGGCGTTTCGCAGGAAGGGTGCATTATCGACCTCGGATTGCAGTTCGATATCATCAAGAAGAGCGGCGCGTGGTTCAGCTATAACGATAACAAGCTCGCCAACGGCAAAGAGAAGATGCGGGCGTTTTTGAAGGACAACCCCGAGCTCGCCGCCGAGATCGAACAGAAGATCCGCCTTGCGGCGAAGGGTTCCTCCGTCGCCGACGTCGCCGGCAACCCCGAGGAGTAAGCCGTTTTTTGTCCCGTCCCTCGGCTCTCTCGGCTCCCCCTTTGGGGGAGCTGTCACGGCTGACCTTGCCGTGACTGAGGGGGTGTCACAAATACGGTGTACATTATTATAACACCCCTTTTGCCCCTGCGGGGCACTTCCCCCTCAAGGGGGCAGTAAGGGGTTCTACCCCCGAAAGAGCGCACCACCCGCACCTCATTTCGAGCGCAGTCGAGAAATCTCGCACAGTTGCCAACATACATGTAGGTATGGAGTGTGGCGAGATCCTTCGACTCCGCTTCGCTCCGCTCAGGATGAGGGGCACCCGAATGTACGCAACCGTATAATCACGTCATTCCGAGCCGTCCCTGCGGTGCCCTTGCGCAGGGACGAGTCGAGGAATCACCTTAGACTTATGTCTTAAAACTGCGGTGACCCGTTCGACACGCCGCAAGGGCAGCGGCGGCTCAGGGTGACGTAATTGATAGCCAACCGTTCCTCTCCAATCAAATCTGTTATGAAACATCTCTTTTTGAAAGCGGCGGCGGTGAGCCCCGAAATAAGGGTCGCCGATCCCGCCTACAACGCCGCCAAGATCATCGAATTCATCGAGGCGCATAACAAGAAGGGCACCGAACTTCTCGTGTTCCCCGAGCTCTGCATTTCGGGCTATACCTGCGGCGATCTCTTCCTGCAAAGCACCCTCCTCGAAGGTTGCTTTTCCGCGCTCAAAGAGATCGCGAAGGCGACGAAGGGGAAGAAGATGCTCGTCTTTGTCGGGCTGCCGCTCATCCATCGCGGCAAGCTCTACAACTGCGCCGCGGCGATATCGAACGGCTCCGTGAAGGGCTTCGTCCCCAAGACGAACATTCCCAACTATAACGAATTTTACGAGGCGCGGTATTTCTCTCCCGCCCCCGAGGGGTCGTCGTGGGTTCCGCTCGCCGAGAACGGTGCGGAGGAAGAGGACGGCGCATACTTTTCCGCAGAACTCATCTTCCGCGATCGGTCTCACCCCGAAGTTGCGGTGGGCTGTGAAATTTGCGAGGACCTTTGGGCACCCGACTCTCCCTCGACCCGCCTTGCGGCGAAGGGGGCGGTCGTCATCGTCAACCTCTCCGCCTCGGACGAGACGGTGGGCAAGCGCGAATACCGCAAGTCCCTTCTTTCCGCCCACTCGGGCAAGAACCTCTGCGCCTACGTCTATGCGGACGCGAACGGGAGCGAATCCTCCTCCGATATGACCTTCTCGGGCAACAATATGGTGTACGAAAACGGCACCTGCCTTTCCGAGAGCGAGCCCTTCTCGGGGGAAAATTGCGAGGCGGAGATCGATGTCGGCTTCCTGCTCTCCGAGCGCAGACGGCAGACGACGTTCCGTTCGGAGAAGTGCGAAGATCGGTTGGATGCCGATTTCATGGGGGAAGGGGAGTTGACCCTTCGCCAAGTGGACGTGCACCCCTTCGTTCCCAAAGAGGAGGAAAAACGGCAGGAACGCGCCGCCCTTATCCTTAACATACAGGCGCACGCGCTCGCGCGCAGGCTCGCGCACACGCACGCGAAAACGGCGGTGCTCGGAATCTCGGGCGGGCTCGATTCAACGCTTGCTCTCCTCGTCACCGTCCGCGCCTTCGATTTGTTGAAGAAGGACCGCGCGGACATTCTCGCCTACTCGATGCCGGGGTTCGGAACGAGCCTCAAAACCAAGAACAACGCCACCGCGCTCATGCAGGCGTTGGGCGTTACGGCGCGGCAGGTGAACATTTCGCAGACTGTCCTGCGCCATTTCAAGGATATCGGGCACGACCCCGAGGTGCACGATTCGGCTTACGAGAACGCACAGGCAAGATATCGCACCATGCTTTTAATGGACGTTGCCAATGCGGAGAACGGGCTCGTCATCGGCACGGGGGACCTCTCCGAGCTCGCCCTCGGTTGGTGCACCTACAACGGCGATCACATGAGCATGTACGCCGTCAACTGCTCGGTGCCCAAAACGCTCGTGAAATATCTCGTCCTCGCCGAGGCGGAAAGGCTCGGCGGAAGGGCGGAAGTGGTACTTCGGAGCGTTCTTTCCACCGAGATCTCCCCCGAGCTCCTTCCCCCCGACGAAGAGGGGAACATCGCCCAAAAGACGGAGGAGATCGTGGGACCGTACGAGCTCAACGATTTTTACCTGTACGAATTTTTGCGCCGCGGCGACGGACCGAGCAAGACGTTGTATCTCGCCGAACGCGCCTTCAAAGGGAAATACGACCGCGCGACGTTGAAGAAGTGGCTCGTATCATTTTACAGGCGGTTCTTCGCCCAACAGTTCAAACGCAACTGCGTGCCCGACGGCGTGAAGGTGGGCTCCGTCTCCCTCTCGCCCCGCGCCGACCTCCGCGTTCCTTCCGACGCATCCGCCGCGCTTTGGATCGCCGAGGCGGAAAGCCTGTAAAAAAGAGGGGAATACAAGACGGCTACTCTCCCCCAAAATTGCGACATGGGGTCGAAAAAACCATCATTTTCCGCCGCGGAGAATTCTCCGCGGCTCCTTTTTTCCGTTGAGAACCATACGGCGAAACGAAACGACAGAAAAAAGCACGGCTCTTCTTTTCGGAATTCTTTTTTCAAAAACCGAGAATAGGGCGTTAACCGTTTGACAATTGTTTCAAAATCCTATATAATGGATACGACTTGGTCTATATCCGCTTATCTTGCGGTGATAGAATAAACGTCAAATTCATTTTGAGGAGGTTTGTATGAACAACTATGCAAGCCTGCTCCTCGCCGAAATGAGCGTGGGACTTTCGGTAGCTCTGATCGTCGTCGCGCTCGTAGTCGGGGCCGCGGTCGCCGCCTTTGCGACGTGGCTGGTTCTCAAAAAAGTTTCCAAAAAGAGGTCCGAACAAAAACTTGACGAAACGTCGAAGCGCGTGGAAGAGATGCTGAAAAACGCCGAGACGGAATGCAAGCAACTGAAAAGGGAAGCGATCGCAGAATCGAAGGAGCAGGATTTCAAGCGCAGGAGCGAATTCGAGCAGGAGATGAAGGAGAAGCGTGCCGAACAACAACGCATTGAGGCACGGCTCAACCGTCAGGAGGACATGCTCGAAAAGAAGGAAACGGAACTTTCCCGTAAGGAACAGTCCCTCGACGCGCAGAAGAACAATCTCGCGCAGAAGATGGAGGAGGTCGGCAAGAAGGAAGAGCAGGTCTCCCGTCAGCACGAACTCATGGTGCAGGAGCTCGAAAAGGTCGCCCAGCTCACCAAGGATGAGGCGAAGAAGCAACTCACCGATGAGATCCTCGACGAGACGAGGCGCGACCTTGCCGTGCAGGTCCGCACCATGGAACAGCAGGCGAAGGAAGAGGCGGATATCAACGCGAAGAACGTCATCTCGCTCGCCATTCAACGTTGCGCTTCCGACCATGCTTCGGAGTCCACCGTCTCCGTCGTGCCCCTTCCCAACGACGACATGAAGGCGCGCATCATCGGCAGAGAGGGGCGGAACATCCGCGCCATCGAGAACGCCACGGGCATCGAACTCGTCATCGACGATACGCCCGAAGTCGTCATCCTCTCGGGCTTCGATCCCGTCCGCAGGGAGATCGCCCGCCTCACCCTCGAAAAGCTCATCGCCGACGGGAGGATCCACCCCGCCCGCATCGAGGAGACGGTGGAAAAAGTCACCAAGGAACTCGATCAACAGATCAAGGCGGCGGGCGAAAACGCCATGTTCGAAGTGGGGATCTTCGGGCTTCATCCCGAACTTATCAAACTCATCGGGCGGCTACGGTACCGCACGAGCTACGGGCAGAACGTCTATCGCCATTCCATCGAAGTCGCACAGCTCGCGGGGCTCATGGCACAAGAGCTCGGGCTCGACGTGAACTTCGCAAAGAGGGCGGGGCTTCTCCACGATATCGGAAAGGCCGTCGACCACGAACAGGAAGGCACCCACATCCAGATCGGTGCGGACCTCGCCAAGAAGTATAAGGAAAACGCGATGATCGTCAACGCCATCATGGCGCACCACGGCGATGTGGAACCCAAGACGATCGAGGCTGTCCTCGTGCAGGCGGCGGACGCGATCTCGGGCGCACGCCCCGGGGCGAGAAGGGAGACGGGCGCGGGCTATGTGAAACGGCTCGAACGGCTCGAAGAGATCGCCGCGGGCTTTGCGGGAGTCGAAAAGAGCTATGCCATTCAGGCAGGCAGAGAGGTGCGCGTCATCGTCAAGCCCGATCAGGTGGACGACGCGAAAGCCATCTTCCTCGCCAAGGACATCGCCAAGAAGATCGAGAGCGAGCTCGAATACCCCGGGCAGATCAAGGTCAACGTCATCCGCGAATTCCGCAGCGTCGAATACGCGAAATAAGATTTTCGGTTATTTTCGGAAGCCCCCGCTCGAGGGCTTCTTTTGTATTTTTCGGAATGCCCCTCGGCTCCCCCTCTGGGGGAGTTGTCACGCCGCCCTTGGTGTGACTGAGGGGGTGTGAGTGTACGCAACTGTACGATTACGTCATTCCGAGCCGAATAGTCGCCGCTCGTAATAGGCGGCGAGTATTCGAGTCGAGGAATCACCTTAGACTTATGTTCTTAAAGCTGCGGTGACCCGTTCGACACGCCGCAAGGGCAGCGGCGGCTCAGGGTGACGTATTTTATAGCCTTCCGTACACTCCAACCCCCTTCGGCGCGGAAGGTCGCCGCGCCACTTCCCCCAAAGGGGGCAGCGAGAGGAAAACGCGAATAGGGTCCTTCCCCCAAGGGGGGCAGCGAGG
>CANPWF010000121.1 GCA_947581885.1 uncultured Clostridia bacterium | reverse complement strand
GTAGGGCGCACGAGCCGTAAGGCGAAGTAACAACGTTGAAGGACGGACGTGCGCAACACGAGCGGACTTGCACGCCCCCCTCACCCGCCCAATACGCGCAGGGCGTTGCGGAAGAAGAACTTCTCCGCAAACCGATAAGAATACCGTAAGCACACTTCCACCGCAAGTTTGGGAAGGTCGGCTGGGGTCTTGATATACGGGTTGGGCGGGGCACCGTCGAAATCGCTCCCGAGCGCGAGCACGTCCTCGCCGCCCACCTTCCGAATGTGTTCGATATGGGCGAAGATCGCCTCTCTCTGCCCCTCCGCGCTAACATCCTTCGACAGAAATTTCGCCACGAAATATACCCCTACAACGCCGCCGCTCTCCGCAATTTTTCGGATGCTCCCGTCGGAGAGGTTGCGCGAGCAGGAATACGCCGCCCGCGCCCCCGCATGACTGCACACAAAGGGCATGCCCCGCCCCTTGCAGATGTCCGCCACGTCCCCGACGAGTTCGTCGCTCCCATGGGCAACGTCGGGCAAGATCTTCCGATCGCACATTCTCTCGACGCACGCTTTCCCGAATTTCGTCAAGCCCCCCTTTTCGCCGTGCGGGAAGCCGAGCGCGTTGGGGCGGTTCCATGTAAGCCCGATCGTCTTCACGCCCCGTTTTTTCATCTCGTCGAGATGAGAAAGCTCCTCGATCGCCTCGCCGCCCTCGACGGTGAGCAGGGCGTTCACCCCCGCCGAAAGGGAGGAAAATGCGCGAATGGGGTGGAAATTTTCTTGCTTACATACTCTTTCGAACTTGTCGGCAAGGGACAAAAAGCGGGCAAAACCTTCCCCCTTTTCCCCGTTCACGAATGCGGCAAAGCATTGCACTTTCACCCCCGCCGCCCGCAAATTTTCCTCGGAAACGACGGCGACGCCCTCTTTCGTGAGAGCGTCGCAGTGCAGATCGATAAATTTCATCCCCTGTAAAAGAGCCGAAGCACGAGCCGCAAAAGGCGCGGCGGCTTAACGCAGACGATCATACGACCTCCTCATTGATGACGACGAGCACATACCCCTTTTCGACGCGGAAGGAGAACTTTTCTTCCTTCGTCAAATTGGAAACGCCGCGCGTGGAGCCGTAGGAAAGCAGAAGATCGTCGGCGGCGTATTTCACCCCTTTCAATTCCATGATATGCGCGTCGCCGCCGAAAGGCAACAGCGAAAACGTCTGCCCGACTTTGCAGGGGAATTGCTGTTCCCCTTCCCCGCAGAGAGTAAATTCCGCCTCGTTCCCGATGAGGCGAGCGTTTACGCCAAGTTTTTTCGCCTTATACAGAAGATGCAAATTTCCGAGGAAATGGTCCGCCCGCTTCCCCTCGCCGCCGTAAAAATCGATGTCCGTCGCGCCGAGAGAAAGAGCCCTGTCCACCGCGAGTTCGCCGTCCGTCTCGTTCTTTTCGGCGGGAAATCTTTGGGAAGGCAAGGGAGAAGGAACCTCGGAAAGCGAATCGAAATCGCCCAAATTCTCGTCGATCCGCACCCTGTTTTTCGCCCAAGAATAGGCACCGTCACAACAGAGGACGGTGCTGTTTTCTGCGTCGATCTCGCCGCGATAGGGTTCGCCGTTCAGAAGGATGACGAAATTTTTCCGTTCGTCCTTCATCCGCGCAGCCTTCGGATGGTCGCCGCCATGTCCTTGGCGCGAAAGACGGTGCTCCCCGCGACGATGACGTTCGCCCCCGCCGCGATCACGTCCTTCACGTTCTCTTCGGTGATGCCGCCGTCCACTTCGATATCGAGGTCGGGCTTGCCGACTTTGACGCAGTAATTTCTGACCGCCTCGATCTTCTTCAACGATTCTTGAATGAACTTCTGCCCGCCCCAACCGGGGTGCACGCTCATAAGTAGCACCATATCCGCCCCCTCGTCGATGGCGGGGAAGAGCCTATTTTCGGGCGTTTCGGGGTTGACGACCGCGCTCTTTTTGATATGGAAACTTTCGATTTGCTTGAAGAGAGCGGGGATGTTGCACGTTTCCACATGAACGGTGATCAGGTCCGCCCCCGCGGAAGCGAAGTCCTCGATGTGCGTTTCGGGGTGAAGGACCATCAAATGACAGTCGAGAGGCAATTTCGTATGCGGACGAATGGCTTTCACCGCTTGGGCACCGAAGGTCACGGGCGGCACAAAGTTGCCGTCCATCACGTCGCAGTGCACGAGGTCCGCCCCGCACTTTTCCAACCTTTCCACCGCTTCCCCGAGCCTTGCAAAGTCGCTCGCCAGAATCGACGGCGCGATCTTGATGTTCATACTTCCTCCGAATTTTTACTGTACTTTTCCCTCAGTTTTGCAATCGCGGCAGGCCCGTCGACGAGCTCCCCGCGATCCGCTTGCGCCTTCCCTTCCATGATCTTCATGTACATCTCTACTTGCGCAAGCCTCTTCTCATAGGCGGTCATGCTCATAACGACCATGTCTCCATAGCCGTTCTTCGTGACGAAAATCGGCTCGTTGCTTGCATTGCACATCTCCGAGAGCTTCGTTGTATCTCTCAAATCCCGAATCGGAATGATCTGCGGCATCTTGCACCTCCATCTTATTATACGTTATTGTGCCATTATTGTAGCATAATTATGACCAATTGTCAAGAAAAAATAAAAAAATTTTTCGGTGGAAAGTTCAATTCTCTTCCGCAAGATAGCTTGCGCGGAGTTGACCGCAGGCACCGCCGATGTCCGCGCCCATGGTGCGGCGAAGGGTCGCCGAGATGCCATTTTTCTCCAAAACACCCAAAAACCTGTACGCCGTCTTTTCGTCGGTGCCCTTCAAATCGCGCTCCTTCACCTCGTTGAGGCGGATGAGATTGACGTGGCAGGGCTTCCCCTTCAATAATTTACTCAAAGCGCGGGCGTGCGCTTCGTCCGCATTCTCCCCTTCGATGAGGGAATATTCGAAGATATACCGTCTGCCCGTCTTTTCGAAGTAATATGCGCAGGCATCGAGGATCTCGCGGATAGAATACCTGTTCGCGATGGGCATGGTGCGGCGACGCTCTTCATCCGTCACCGCATGGAGGGAGACGGTGAGATTGAGCGGAATATTCTCCTCGGCGAATCGCCGCATCTCGGGCACCAGCCCGCAGGTGGAAAGCGATACGTTCCGCGGGCTCATGTTGATACCGTTGGGGGAAGTCAAAAGCCGCAGGAACTTGACGACGTTTTCGTAGTTATCGAAGGGTTCGCCGCTCCCCATGAGAACGAGATTGGTGACCTTCCTCTCCTTGGCAGTTCCCCCTTCGAGGCGGTTGACGAGAAGAACGGTCGCGAGCATTTCCCCCGCCGAGAGGTCCCTCGTCCTCCCGTGAAGGGTGGAAGCGCAGAACTTGCACCCCATGCGGCAGCCGACCTGCGTGGAGAGGCACTGCGTGTTTCCGTAGTTGTAGCGCATGAGCACGCCCTCGACGAGGTTGCCGTCCGCAAGTTCGAACAAAAATTTCTCCGTCCCGTCCGCAGAGCGGAACACCTCCTTCACGCGCACGGGCTCGTCCTCGAAATCCTGTAAGATGTTCTCCTTCAAGGAAGAAGGAACGGGCGCACGGGAGACGGGGAGCCCGCGCTGCATGCACTCCCAAAGCTGTACGGCGCGGTAGGGTCTCTCGCCCGCGTCTTTGATGAGATTTTCGATCTCGGAGATATCGAGATCCTGCAAAACGCGCTTCATTTCCGCCTCATCTTTGCGATGTAGAACCCCGCGCCGAACGCCGTATCGGGCAAAAATTGAAGCCCGAATTCGGTAATTTCGTGCATAAGCGGGGAACCGATCTTTTCAATGGAAAACGCCGAATGTTCGGCGAGGAACTTTTTCACCGTCCCGTCGTTTTCGGGCGGGAGAACAGAGCAGGTCGAATAGTACAACGCGCCGCCTTCCTTCACGTAGTTCGAGCAGTTCGAAAGGATTTCAAGTTGCGTCTTTTGCAAGGAAGCGAGATCTTCCTCCGTCTTGTTCAAGGCGAGGTCGGGGTTCTCCGATACCGTCCCGAGCCCCGTGCACGGCGCATCCACGAGCACCCCGTCGAAGTGTTTTTCCGACACGGGGTCGAAAATTGCGCTGTCCTTTTCAAGGGCGGTCACGTTATTCGCGCCCATGCGAGAGCAGTAACTTATGATAAGCGAAACGCGGTGAGGATGCACGTCGCACGCGGTGATATGGCTGCACTTCTTTGAAAGGAGCACCGACTTCCCCCCGGGGGCGGCGCACGCATCGAGAAGGTTCTCGCAGGGCTCGATCGCCTCGCAGATCGCCACGCTCCCCACCGATTGGAAGGTATAATCGCCGCGGTCGTACCCCTCTTCCCGCGCAAAACTACGGAAGATCTTCACACCCTCGAAGGGCGAGTCGAGATGTTCCCGATCGAGAAAATTCTCCATATTCCGTTCGAAGCGCACCGCAACGCCCGAAGATCTCGCCAAAACGATTTGCTCCGTCCGCTCGCCGTACTTTTCCCTCAGCATTTTGATGGCGAAGAGCGGGAAATTGCTTTTTACGGAAAGCCCCTCGTCCCCTTCGGGGAGAACGACTTTCGTTTCGTCGAACCTTCTTAAAAAGGCGTTCGCGAACCCCGCCGTCCCCTCTTTCCCGAGTTTTTTCAAGAGGTCCGCCGCCGTATCCGTCACCATGTAGCGCGGCTTTTTCAGGAAAACAAGGTGATACAGCGCGATCTTCAACACGATGCGCACCGCCGCTTTTGGCGTTTTGGGCGCGAAGGTGCGGATGCACAGGGAGAGATACCCGTCGTTTTCGAGCACGCCGTACACCGTTTTTACCGTGCGGGCGCGGTGCAGTTCCTCGATGGGTTCCTCGGCAAGGGCGATCTTCAAGTGCGCCCCGTTTTGGTACACCCGCGAGAGGAGGCGGTAGGGATCATAGAAGGGGTTGGTCAAATTTCGCCCCCTTCGAAATCTTTCTGCCGTTGAGGAAATCCCGCGCCGACATTCTTCTCCCGCCTGCAGGCTGCAATTCGAGGACGCTTATGGCGTTCTCCCCGCATTTGATGAGGAAGCCCTCCTTGGGGGAAGCGACGACAACCGTCCCCGCGGGGACCTCTTCCGCGCAGGGAACTTCCTCCGCAAACCAAAAATTCAACACCTGTTCCCCCACTCTCGCGAAGGCGAAGGGAGAGGGAGAGAGCCCGCGGATAAGACAGCTCACCTCGCGGGCGGACTTGGAAAAGTCCACCTCCGTGCGCTGAACTTTCTTGCAGGTGAAGCCCTCGCCCTGCTTTTCGAGGGGAAGCTCCCCCCGCCCGATCATCTCCACCGCCCGTTCGATGAGGTCGGCGGAGATACGGGAAAGCCGCTCTTCGAGGGTGCCCCGATCGTCGCTGTCGTAGATGGGCGTTTTTTCGCGAAGGAGCATGTCCCCCGTGTCCAGCCCGAGTTCGGTTTCTGTCTTGTCGCAGGCGCAGAAAAGCGCAAGGCAGAG
>CANPWF010000120.1 GCA_947581885.1 uncultured Clostridia bacterium | reverse complement strand
GGGGAGCCTGCCCGAAAAGTCGAGCATGATCTCTCCCGCGGCATTCTTTACGACGCGGAGCATCTCCTTTTTGGGTTTTTGCTCCCTGCAAGCGACGCACTGCCGAAGGGGAATTTTACGGGGCGTTGCCACTTATTCCTCCGTTCCCTCGGGGGAAGAGACGGGCTCTTCCTCTGCGGGCGTATCGAAGTTCTCCGCGTCCGTTGTCTCTTCGGCGGGGGTCAACCCGAGGTCGAGCTTTTCGGCGGCGGATTCGCTCTTCACGTCGATCTTCCAACCCGTGAGACGGGCGGCGAGGCGGGCGTTCTGCCCGTCTCTCCCGATGGCGAGCGAGAGCTTTTCGTCGGGAACGACGGCGATCGCCGCTTTCTCCCCCACCTGCGTGACGGAGACGACCGTCGCGGGAGAGAGCGATTTGGCGATGAATTCGAGGGGGTTTTCGCTCCAAAGGATGATATCGATCTTTTCGCCGCCGAGTTCCTGCACGACGGCGTTGACGCGGGCACCCTTGTTGCCGACGCACGCGCCCACCGCGTCGACGCGGGGATCTTGGGAAGCGATCGCGATCTTTGTGCGCCTGCCCGCTTCGCGGGAGACGGACTTGATGAGCACCGTCCCCTGTTTGATCTCGGGGACCTCTTCCTCGAAGAGCCGCTTCACGAGCCCGGGGGCGGCGCGGGAGACGAGCACCTGCGCGTTCCTTCCGCCGCTGCGCACTCTCTTCACGAACACCTTGATCCGATCGCCCGCGTTGTAGCGTTCGCCGGGGACCTGATCCTGCGGGAGCATCACGCCCTCGATCTGCCCCTTCCCGATCTCGATGTAGACGTTGCGCATATCCACCTTGCGGACGAGCCCGCTCATGAGTTCCCCTTCCTTATCCGAGAACTCGTTGATGGTATTGTCGCGCTCCATCTCGTGGAGCTTCTGGAAAATGACCTGCCGCGCCGTCTGTGCGGCGATGCGGGAGAAGTTGAGGGGGACGAACTCTTCGACGAGTTCTTCGCCCGCTTTGATGTTCTTTTTGATGAGGCGAGCGTCCTCCAAATAGATCTCCCCGTCCTCCAATTCCTCTTTCTCGTCGTCGACGACGACGCGGTGCATGAAGTAACGGATGGAGCCCTTTTCGGGATCGAGCCTCACTTCGACCGTCCCCGAAGCGTCGATATCCGCCTGCTTTTTATAGGCGGAAGCGAGCGCGTTCGAAAGCGTCTCCAAAAACGCCTGTTCGCTGATCCCCTTTTCCCGTTCGAGCTCGGCAAGCGCGGGGAAGAAATCTTCCCATTCTTTGTTGACTTTCTTCGCCATGTTAAACTCCTGATAATTTATTCATACCTCGATAAGGAGGCAGATTTTGGAACAACTCTTAAAGGGGAACGTCCGCTCGGTCTCCCCCTCTTTGATGACGACGTTCTCCCCGTCGAAGGAACAAAGAACGCCCTCGAAGTACTTCTTTTTGTTGATTGGCGCGTACAGATGCACCTCGACCTTTTCCCCCAAATGCCGCTCGAAGTCCCTCTTCGTTTTGAAGGGACGGTCCAGCCCCGGAGAAGAGCAGTTGAGCGTATAATTTTCGCCGAAGGTGGGATCGAGTTCGTCGAGAGGGGTATCGATCGTGCGGTGGAACTTCTCGCAGGTGATAAGGTCCAGCCCCCCTTCCTTATCGATAAAGACGGTGAGCGTTCTCGTGCGCCCGTCCCATTTTACTTCGACGATCTCCACGCCGACTTCCTCCGCATACGGGCGGAGAAATCCTTCGATCTCGGCGAGCGGTTTGATGTTCATTCGACCCCCTTATAAAGAAATTCGAGAGCGGCGACCGCTCTCGATCTCTTTTCATCGATCAAGTATCTGCATTGTACCATACTTCTTTGCAAAACGCAAGCGTTTTTTCGAATTTTGCGAAAAATCGGTCATGCGGGCAGTCCGCCCCGCCTCTTCACGAGCTCCATGAAGATCTTGGCGGTGACGAACGCGTCGTCGTACGCCCTGTGATGGCGGAAAGTAAATTCGAAATAGTCGGCAAGCGTGTTGAGCTTGTGATTGGGCAAAAAGTGCAATTCCCGCTGGGCGATGAGGAGGGTATCGTATACCTTGTGTCCGAAGAGGTAGCCCTCTTTCTCCCCATAATAGCGGATGAAGCGGATATCGAACCCGAGGGCGTTGTGCCCGACGAGGGCGCAACCGTCGCAGAACCTGTAAAAATCGGCGATCACGTCGGCGATATCGGGTGCCCCCACGAGCATTTCATCGGTGATCCCCGTGAGGTTGACGATCTCATCGGAGAGCTTTACGGGACAGGAGACGAAGGTGGAGAACTTTTCGGAAATCGCCCCCCTCTCGATCTTCACCGCGCCGAGTTCGATGATGCGGTCCATCCCCCCTGCGGAGGGGACGCTGCCGAGCCCCGTCGTCTCGATGTCGAACACGACGAATTTCCCCTCGGTAAGGTCGGCGGGCAGTCCGCTTTCCCCGAAGAGATTGCCCTGCACGAGATCGCTCGCGGGGGAAGGGAACACCGCACGGTATTGCGCGGGCACAGGGCGGGACGGACGGGTCTCGGGGACGAAGCCCTCGGGCGGCGAGCCGCGGTCGACCTTCTTCGCGCGGAAGGAGAACGCGCCGTTGAAGAGCTCGTTGTCCCCCGTGAGGCAGACGGAGTTCCCCGCACGGAGATCCCGCACCTTTTCGAGGGTCGCCGAGCGGGTGAAATAGGAACAGCGCATACTTCCCGTGCCATCCGAAAGGGTAAAGGAGAAGTACGGCTTTCCCGTTTTGGTCGTCCGTTCTTCGATATAGCTGAGCGTCCCGCAGACGGTGATGCCTTGCATCTCCTTTTCGAGATCGGCAATATAGATGGCGCGGGTCGGCGCACCGTCGTCGATGGGGTCGTAGTTTTCAATGGGGAAGAAACGGGGCGCGAATACCCTCTCTTCGGGGGGAATTTCCCGCTCGATCTCCCCCTTTTCCCGCTGCGTAAAGCGGAATTCGCCGAACCATGTCCCGCAGAACGAGCGTTGGAGCGCGTCATTGAGCGCGTCGATGGCACCGTCCGCGGCGAGACGGGCGCGGTCGTTTTCGTCCGCACCGATATAGAAAGTGCCCCCGCTGCCGCTCTTCACCGCCTCGATGTCGTCGGGACGGACGAACGCCGCCACCGAAGGGAACCTCTTCCCGAGGAAGTCCGCGATAAAGCGGCGGATCCCCTCCGCGTCGGGCACCGACTTCATCACGTTCGCTTCGCCCGTAAATCCCTCGGGAACATAGCGGGCGCAGACGGCGTTCGCATGGGCAACGTCCTCCGCACCGTAAGTGAGGTCGGTGATGAGGTAGAAGGTGACCTTCTCCCCCTTCACTTCGATTCTTTTGAGAACGGCACGCGCAAGCCCTGCGGACGTGCGGATCTCCTCCAAAAACTGCTTGCTTTTCATGAAAGTAACTCTTCGAGGCGGCGGAAGAATTCCCGTTCGGCATCTTCCGACGACACGCGCTCGTTTTTCCCGTTTTGCATGATGACGCAGGCATCCTTCCCGCCCGCGATGCCGAGGTCGCACCCCGCCGCTTCCCCGGGGCCGTTGACGACGCACCCCATCACGGCGACGCGGAGGGATCTTCTTACCCCCTTCACCCGCTCGCGCACCCGCGCGGCGAGCCCCAAACAGTCGTATTCGCACCTGCCGCACGTGGGACAGGAGACGACCTCGACGAACTCCTTTTCCAGCCCGCAGGCACGCAAAATTTCGTGCGCCGTCTCCACTTCCCGCACGGGATCGTCGGAGAGGGAAACGCGGATGGTGTCCCCGATCCCCTTCAAAAGGAGGGGCGCGATGCCCGCCGTGCTCTTGACGAGGGCATATTCTCCGCCGCCCGCTTCCGTCACGCCGACGTGCAACGGATAGTCACATTTCTTTGCGAGGGAAGCATAGGCCTCCACCGTCTCCCGAACGTCGCTCGACTTCACGGAGAGAACGATATCCTCAACGCCGTGCTTTTCGAAGAGCCTCGCCTGCGCGAGCGCACTCTCCACGAGGGCTTCCGCCCCTCTCCCGTACTTTTGAAGGAAGGCGGGGGCGATGCTCCCCGAATTGGAACCCACCCGCACGGGGATATGGTGCGCCTTCAAACAGTCCGCAACGAGGGCGACTTCCTTCTCCCCGCCGAGATTGCCGGGGTTCACGCGGAGCTTGTGCGCCCCGCTCTCCGCCGCAAGCACGGCGAGCCGCGCCGAGAAATGGATGTCCGCCACAATGGGCACGGGCACACGGGGAACGATCTTCGAAATCGCCCGCGCGTCCTCTTCGTTCGGCACCGCGACCCGCACGATATCGCACCCCGCCTCGGCGAGACGTATAATTTGAGCGACGCTTGCATCCACGTCGCTCGTACGGACGGTCGTCATGCTCTGCACGGCGATCTTCCTGCCGCCGAGCAAAACGCCGCCCACGTTTACGGTCTTTCTTCCCATCCCGTTACTGCCCCGACTCTTTCTTCTCCATCATACTCTGCAATTCGGACATGAAGGAAGAGATGTCTTTGAAGGAACGGTACACCGAAGCATAGCGCACATAGGCAACTTCATCGAGCCCCTTCAACCCTTCCATCACCATCTCGCCGATCTGCTTGGAGGAGATCTCCTGCTCCATCGAATTGTACACCCGTTTGGAGATGTCCTCAACGAGTTCGTCGATCTTTTCGATGGGAACGGGACGCTTCTCGCACGCCTTGATGATGCCGCGCTTGATCTTCCCCTTGTCGAATGCCTGACGGTTGCCGTCCGACTTCACCACGAGAATGGGCGCGACTTCGATGGTCTCGTACGTCGTGAACCGCCTGCCGCAGCCGATGCACTCGCGCCGACGGCGGATCGTCCTGTCGTCATCGGCAGAACGCGAATCGATCACCTTGCTCTCCGTGCAGTTGCAATACAAACAACGCATAACCCGTTTCTTTCCTCCTTGGTTGAATGTATTATAGCACACCCTCGCGAAAATGTAAAGAAATTTTTTTTGCGTGGAAATTCCGAAAGAATTTCCGTTGAAAGTTCGCTCCGTCGGATGAATTTCCCCAAGACGCGAAAATTCTATCGGAGGAAATCCGTCTCCTTCCTTATCGGAAGAAGGATCTTTGCTTCCCCTATCGACGAGAGGCCCTTCCTTCTTTCCTGCTCGCGGACCTCCCCCGATAAAAAATTTTTCACTTTCCCCCGCAAAATCGATTGCAAGATACGCGAGGATATGGTATAATCATCAAGCATTTGAACGATCGTTCCGCTTTCCCTCCCCTCGCGAGCGTACCCTTTGGCGGACGCGTTGTCGGGAGAAAATGCGACGATACGGCCTTGTGGTCAAGCGGTTAAGACGGCGCCCTCTCACGGCGCAATCCCGGGTTCGATTCCCGGCAAGGTCACCAATCGCGGTCTGATAGAACCCGTAAAAAGGCTCTATCAGACCTCTTTTTTGCGCTTTTTTGGCGTTTTTATA
>CANPWF010000119.1 GCA_947581885.1 uncultured Clostridia bacterium | reverse complement strand
CTTAAAACTGCGGTGACCCGTTCGACACGAAGGGTCGTCAAGGGCAGACGACCCTTCGGCTCAGGGTGACGTATTTATAGCAGTCCGTACATTCGACACCCCCTCAGTCACGCCAAGGGCGGCGTGCCAGCTCCCCCTCGAGGGGGAGCCGAGGGGGGGAGGCAAGGAGTGTCGTGACTGCCCGAGCGGGGGAGCCAAGAGGGGAGAGGAAAAAGCCCGACCGCTTCTTCCTCCGTTTCCAAACCAAGAAATTTGGTGCGAGTTCGGGCGAAATCCTTTACACCGCGGAAATTTTGTTATATAATGATAGTAAGAGGTCTGTATGCGCACGGTATTCGGAAATTGGAAATACATTCTGAATAACCTTTGGTACGTATTGCCTTTCGCGATCGTACCGGGGTGTTTTCTCGCGCTCTCGATGGACTTCTCCGCGTCCTCCGCGCTCGTGAAGGACTTCTTCACGGGGGATCCGCGGGTCGACTTTGTGCAGTGCCTCCGCGCATGGAGCATCATCCGTTTCGATTCCGTCCTCGGGGCGGTGTACAGCGCGTGCGCCTTTGTGATCTGCGCGATCTTCCTCGCGCTCCTCTTGGTATTTGTTGAAAAACACCTTCGCATCGGAAAAAGGACGTTGAGCGGACTCATGGGGCAATTCCTCTGTATCCTGCCGTCCGCCTTCCTCGTGATGACGTGCTATACGCTCTTCTTCGAAATTTGGGCGGTGGTGCTCTCCGCCATCCTCTATGTGATCAGCGCACTCCCGACGACGGCGTTCGTCTACATTCTGTACGTGCTCGCCGCGGGGGCGTTCATGTACGTTTTGATGTACTTCGTCACCATCTCCTATCTCTTCTTGCCTTGCAAGCAGTTGACGGGCTTCCGCATTTACGACGCGTTCGTGTATTCCTATCGCCTTATGGCGAAGGTGCGCGGGCGGCTTATCCTTTCGATGCTTCTCTCCTTCGCCGTGCTCGTCGCGGCGACGTGCGGGCTTGCCTTTGCCCCCGTCTATGTATTCCGCCCCGTGTTTGCCGTGCTCTTCATCTTCCTCTTTCTGAGTTTCGGCGTGCGGATGGAGACGGTGTACTTCGATGCCGACAAGCTCGATCGGGAGGACGTCCTCAAAAGTTACAGGGAGCTTTGATATGCGGTTCAGACATGCGTTCACCATCACGACGGATAATTTCGTCGAGACGTTAAAATTACTCCTGTATCGCCTCGTCTCGGTGGCGATATTCGGCAGTATCGCCTACGTCATCCTCAAACTCGGGCTGTCCGCCATCACGCACAGCGCGGAGGCGGAGGCGTTCAAATCGGTCCTCGGGAACTTCTTCAACGCCCTCTTTACGGGGGAGACCGATGTCTTGAAAGCGTTCCGCGAAACCTTCAAAACGACCCTTTCCGATCTTCTCGTGATGATCGGAAGCCACAGCGGCTCCATTGTCGGGTGCGCGGTGGGGCTCGTCGCGATCTACCTTCTCTCCCGCTTTGTGAACGGGCTCGCGGTGTTCGCGCTCGGCGGGGTGCTCTCCGATCGGATGCGCTCGTACGCCCATACCAAATTTTCGCAGTCCTTTTTCAAGAACATCGGCAGTGCCGCGCTGTATCAGGTCATCTATGTGCCGCTCGGCTTCGTGTACGATATGATCGCCGCCCTCACCTGCTGGTTCTTCTTCTTTTACGCGCCCTCGCTGATGCCCTCGTGGGGGTTCGTCACCGTCGTTATCGCCGTATCGCTCACCATTCTTGCGATGGTGTGCTTTATCGCCGTGAAGCTCGCCCTCATCTCCGCTTGGATCCCCGCCATCATTGCGGGCGGCGTGAGCGTGGGGAAGGCGTTCTCGTCGAGTATCAGGCGGGGGAAGGGCTTCGGCGGCCGCTTCGTCGGCTTTGCGGCGGCGATCTACGCCGTTGTCGTCGTCAATCTCGTCGCCGCGTTCTGCACGGTAGGGAGCTCGCTCCTCATCACCGTGCCCGCGAGCTATGTATTCGTCCTCGCGATGCAGTTCGTGAACTACTTCCGCGACGAGAACATGCGCTATTTCGTCACACGGAGAAGGATCGTTGGCGAAGAGGAAGAGGGGTTCGATCCCGAGCCGCCCGAAAACAACGGATGATTTGAGCGCGGCTTTTCGCGCTCTTTAACTTTTGGAGGGGAACATGACGTATCAACAGGAATATGAAGCATGGTTAAACGACGCTCGCCTTCCTTCTTCTTGCAAGGAAGAGCTGAAATCGATCGCGGGGGACGAGAAGGAGAAGGAATACCGCTTCGGCGGCGAACTCGCCTTCGGCACCGCGGGCATGCGCGGCATCATCGGTTGCGGCAAGAACATGATGAACGTGTTCACCGTCATGCGGGCGACGCAAGGGCTTGCCCGCTACCTTCGCTCCCTTCCTTCGGGAACCGCGGAGAGGGGCGTTGTCATCTCTTACGATACGAGGAAGAATTCCCGCCTGTTCGCCGAGCGTTCGGCGGCGGTGCTTGCCAAGAACGGGGTGAAGGCGTACCTCTTCGGGGACGTGCATCCCGTGCCCATGCTCTCCTTTGCGGTGCGCGAACTCCACGCGGCGGCGGGCATCATGATCACCGCCTCGCACAATCCCAAGGAATACAACGGCTATAAGGTGTACGGCGAGGACGGGGCGCAGATGTCCCCCGAGGCGACCGAGGTCGTCGTTCGCTATATCGACGAAATCACCGATTATCTCTCCGTCGAATGGGAAGAAAACAGCCCATATATCGTCCCCGTTCCCAAGGAAGTGGACGATCGCTACATCGAAGAGATCTCCAAGCTCTCCCTCTCCGAAGAGGCGGTGAAGAAGTGCGGAAAGGGCTTGAAGCTCGTCTATACCCCCGTGCACGGTTCGGGATATGTGCCCGTCATGCGCATTTTGAAGCACCTCGGCATCCATGTGGATGTCGTCGAAGAACAGATCTCGCCCGATCCCGCGTTCTCCACCGTGCGGGTTCCCAACCCCGAATTCAAGGAAACGCTCTCGATGGGCATCGCCCTCGCGAATAAGGTCCATGCCGACGTTGTGTTCGGCACCGACCCCGATTCCGATCGGTTGGGCGTTGCCGTCAAGAACGGCGCGGGAGAGTTCGTCGCCCTCACGGGAAATCAGGTGGGGATCCTCCTTCTCGACTATATCTTAACCCGCCTCAAAGAGGAGAACAATTTGCCCGCGAACGCCGCCGTCGTCAAGTCCTTCGTCTCGACGGGGATGGCGAAGGCGATCTGCGCCGAATTCGGCGTATATCTTGTGGAAACGCCCGTCGGGTTCAAGTTCATCGGCGAAAAGATCAAGGAATGGGAACAAAGCGGCGAGCATACCTTCCTCTTCGGTTTCGAGGAGAGTTGCGGCTATCTTCGCGGCACCCATGCCCGCGATAAAGACGCTGTCGTCGCCTCCATGCTCTGCGCCGAAATGGTATGTTATTACACCCATATCGGCAAAACGGTGTGGAAAAGGCTCACCGAGATCTACGAAAAATACGGCTTCGTTTTAGACCTCAACGTCTCCGTGCAATATGCGGGGCTCAACGCGATGAAGGAGATGAACGCCGTCGTCGACGCATTAAAGAAAGTCCGCGTCACCTCCCTCGGGGGGTACGCCGTCGAGGCGGTGCGCGACTATTCCAAGGCAGTAAGAACGGCGGCGGACGGGAAAGAGAACGTTCTCGACGTGCCGAAGTGCAACTGCGTCTACTACGAACTCGCGGGCGGCAGCTTTGTGTGCGTGCGCCCCTCGGGCACCGAGCCCAAACTCAAAATCTACTACTCCGTGAAGGCGGAAAACGAGGGGGCGGCGGAAAGATCTTTCCGCACCCTCAAAGAGGATGTCGACGCGCTGCTTGCGTCCGCAAAGGCATAGGGATGCGGGCGGGCGTTTCGACGGCGACCCTCTTTTTACGCCTCAACAACGAGGACGCGCTCCCGCTCTTCGACGAGTGGGGGATCCCTTGCGCCGAAGTCTTTCTCACGTCCTTTTCCGAATACAAGCCCGCCTTTGCGAGGGAGCTCAAAACGAAAAAGGGGAAGGTGGAAGCCTTCTCCGTGCACGTGCTCAACACGCAGTTCGAACCCCAGCTGTACGCCGCCCACCCGCGCGTGCGGGCAGACGCGTATTTTTGGCTCGGACAGGCGATGACTTCGGCGAAGACCTTGGGCGCGAAGTACTATTCCTTCCACGGCATCGCACGGTTGAAGCGCACCTTCCGCGAGGATATCGCCCGCACCGCCGAACAGACGGCGCAAATTTCCGCCTTTTGCAAGAAGTTCGGCGTAAAACTTTGCTATGAGAACGTTGAATGGGCGTTTTTCAACCGCCCCGACCTCTTCGCCCCGTTAAAGGAAGGGTGCAAGGAGCTCGGCGGGGTGCTCGATCTCAAACAGGCTCGCGTCTCGGGGTACGACTATTCCGCCTATCTCGACGCGATGGCGGGCAGTATCACCCACGTCCATGCGAGCGATGTCGACGAAAACGGCAAGCTCTGCCTCCCCGGGGAAGGGGTGTTCGATTTCGACTTGCTCTTTTCCCGTCTGCGGGATACGGGCTTCGACGGGCCCGTATTCATCGAGAACTACGCGGGGGATTATAAGGAACTTTCCGAAATCAAGCGTTCTTATGAGTTCCTTGCGGAGAAGGCGGAAAAATATTCCCGATAATTTTCGTTACCGCCCCAAAAAAATTTGACAAGACGAATTCCCTTTGGTATAATATCCAAGTTACTAAGTGCTGCGGCGAAGGAGGTGGAAACCATGTCGACGATCAGAGTCGGAGAAAATGAAAATCTCGAGAGCGCACTTCGCCGTTTTAAGAGGAAGTGCTCGCGCGACGGCATCATCGGGGACCTTCGCAAGAAGGAATTCTAC
Source organism: uncultured Clostridia bacterium (assembly GCA_947581885.1). GTDB lineage: Bacteria > Bacillota > Clostridia > Christensenellales > Borkfalkiaceae > Gallimonas. The sequence continues at coordinate 653 of CANPWF010000119.1, read as the reverse complement.
GAGAAGCCCTCTGTCAAGAAGAGAAAGAAGGCAGAGGCAGCGAGAAAGAGAAGCAGAAATTGACGAAAGATCCGCAAGCGATTGCGGATTTTTTCTTTGTGCGAAAAATGTCGGGAAAGGAGCAAAAATGGAACATACCTTAAAATCGCTTGCAAAAGAGGCAAAACAACGGATGAAGAAGGGCTTTTGGAAGCAGTGCGAGGAGGAACTGCACTCCAACCTTGCCGTCGCCCGCGAGCAGGGCATGAACGAGAACAAACTCGAACGGTATTTCCATGAACAGGTCGACGCGCGGATCAAAGGGGAGGCACCCGACGAGTTCTATCTCAAAGTGAAGGAACTCCTTTTAACGGAGGGGGAAGTCTCCGACGCGCTCGGAAGGCTCACCGACAGGGAAAAATACGCCCGTCTCTCCTACTCCGAACAACAGCGGTACACCCTCGAGCTCTCCGAAAAATACCTTCGCGCCCTCGAACGCTTCAAACGGGAAGCGGAGTTCGATCTCTCGGGGCGAAAGGCTTGAACTTTTGACCCATCTGTGCTATAATGATGGGGTATGATCGATCTTGCACTTCTCAACGAAGAACAAAAGGCCCCCGTGCTCGATACGGAGGGGGCGGTGCTCGTGCTCGCGGGGGCGGGCAGCGGAAAGA
>CANPWF010000118.1 GCA_947581885.1 uncultured Clostridia bacterium | reverse complement strand
CCGTCCCAAGTCCCTCGGCTCCCCCTTTGGGGGAGCTGTCGCGCCGCCCTTGGCGTGACTGAGGGGGTGTGACTGCACGGAACCTCGAAAGAGCGAACCACCCGCACCTCATTTCGAGCGTAGTCGAGAAATCTCGCACTTCTCCCAACAGACATGTACGTATGCAACTGTGAGAGTTCCTTCGACTCCGCTGCGCTCCGCTCAGGATGAGGTGGGGGGCGCACGTCATCCTGAACAACGTTGAAGGACGGACGTGCGCCCGAGTGCTCCAACCCCTTTCGTCCCTTCGGGACACTTCCCCCAAAGGGGGCAGCGAGAAAAGAGGAACGGCATTATGATAGCAGTCCGTGCACTCCCGTCTCTACGCCCATGTATAATCTTCTTCGCATTGCGCAAAGTGAGGGCAGGAGGAAAACATGGTCATTGCAAATCTTATTTCGTACATTCTGGTTCTTCTCGGCGCGTTGAATTGGGGCATCTACGGCATCTTCAACTTCAACCTCGTATCGGCGATCTTCATGGGTCCCCGCACGGTGGGTTCTATCATCGTCTATTCGCTCATCGCGCTTGCGGCGATCTGGCTCATCATCTCGCCCATCATCACGCACGGTGCGCTCAAACTGATGGGGAACCGTGTGGTACGCGAACGGAACTAAGTTCCATCATTGCAAGCGGACGGGCATAATCGGGTGCCCGCCCGCATTTTTTATAGTATGCGTCTTTGCGATCTCAAACGGGGAGAGAGGGCGGTGGTGCTCAAAATCGAGGGCTTGGAAGCCCTTCGAAGCCGCCTTCGCGCCCTCGGCATCTATACGGGGGCGAAGGTCCTCCTTCTCAAAGCCTCCCGCTTCAAAAAGTGCTTTCTCGTGCAGGCGGGAAGCGGAAAAATTGCCCTCGGGAAAGAGGTCGCGGCAGGGGTGCGCGTTTGGAAAATTTGAAGATCCTGCTCGTCGGAAGCCCCAATGCGGGCAAGAGCACCCTTTTCAACACCCTCACGCGCGGGCACAGCAAGGTGGGGAATTGGCACGGCGTAACGGTGGGGGTCTCCGAGCGATCCCTGCGCCTTCACGGGCGGAACTATACGCTATGCGATCTCCCCGGGATCTACTCCGTGCAGGGCATGAGCGGGGAAGAACTGCTCGCAAAAGACTATATCCTGAAAGAGAGCGACGCACTCCTTCTCTTCGTTGCCGAGTGCAGCTCGCTCGACCGCGCTTTGCCCCTTTTATACGCCCTCGGGCCAAACAAGCGGTGCGCCCTCGTTCTCACCAAAAAGAGGATGTTCACGCGCTCGGAAGGGCAGGTGGACGAAAAGCGGCTCTCCGAAAAATTGCATATCCCCGTCCTCTGTTCGGAGGGGAAGAGGAGACAAGAACTTCTCGAAGAGCTCGAAGGGGTGCTTTCCTCCTTCTCCTCTCCCAAAATTTGCGATTTGAAGGGGGTTTACCGCCCGCCCCGCGAAGGGCTCACCCGCACGGAAAAGCTCTTTTTAAGCAGCGGTTTTCTCGTCCCGTTCTTCGCGGTGCTGTTGATGTTCGCGTTCGCGCTCGCCTTCGCGCCCATGATGCTCGGCGACATGATGAAGCGCGGCGTTACTTCCTTTTTTGCATTCTGTTCGGAAAAGTGCGAGGGGATCTCTTCCCCCGTCCTCAAAAGTTTTCTGCGGAAGGGGGTTTTCGCGGGGCTTGGGAGCGTTTTATCCCTTCTCCCGCAGATCGCCGTGTTGTATCTTTGCCTCATTTTATTGGAAGAGAGCGGGCTCATCTCCCGCCTCGCCTACCTCACCGACCCCTTTTTTTCGAAGATTGGATTGAACGGAAAGGCGGTGTTCTCCCTGCTTATGGGCTTCGGATGCACCGCAGTTGCCGTGCTCACGACGAGGGGACTCGACGACAAACGCATGCAACGCCGCACCATTCTGTGTCTGCCGTATCTCCCGTGCAGTGCGAAGTTGCCCGTCTTTTTGACGCTCGCCGCCTCGATCTCCACCCGACCCTTCCTCGCCGTCCTCCTGCTGTATGCGATCGGCGTGATGTTGTCGCTCTTTACGGCGTATCTCCTTCGCCCGCGCGTCCGTCCGCCCTTCTTGGCGGAGCTCGATCCGCTCCAACTCCCGCGCCCGCTTTTCGTCGCAAAAGGCTTGCTCTTTCAGCTCAAACAGTTTATAATAAAGACGGCGACGGTGGTGTTCGCCTTCTTCCTCGTCTCGTGGGTGCTCTCCTCGTTCGATCTCTCCTTCCGCCTCTGCGGGGAAGAGAGGAGCATGCTCGCCCTCTTTTGCGGGAAGCTCGGGTGGGTGTTCGCCCCCGCCGGCATGAAGGATTGGCGGATCACCTACGCCGCGCTCTCGGGGCTGATCGCCAAGGAGAACGTGGCGGGCGCGATCGCAATGCTGTGCGGTGCCTTTCCCTACGGCGGGGAGAGCGCGTTCGCCTTTGCGGTGTTCCTCGTCGCCTGTTCGCCCTGTGTTTCGGCGATCGCATCTTCCGCCCGCGAAGTGGGAACGCCCCGCGCCCTGCTGTATGCCGTATTGCAGACGGTGATCGCACTTCTTCTATGCTATCTCACCTACGCCCTTTTGCGGGGAGGAGCGGTCGCCATCCTGCTGTTTTTCGCACCCATATTGGCATTTTTGTGTGTAAGAGGTTGTTTTGAGAGAGTATATCGTCAACGAAAACAGCACCCTCGGCGCGTTCACCGATAACACGGACGCGCAGGCTTCCTTCTGCTTTCGCGCCCTCTTGAAGGCGCGGGAGATCCGCGTGAACGGCATGAAAGTGGGCTCGGATATCGAGGTGAAGAAAGGGGACATCGTGCGCTATTTCCTCACCCCCGCCGAGGAGAAGAAGCTCGCCTTTCGGATCGTCTATGAGGACGAAAATCTCGTCGTCGTCGACAAGGAGAGCGGCGTGAACAGCGAGGCGGTGGGGGCGGAACTTTCCCGCAGGACCCCCGTTTATCCCGTGCATCGGATCGACCGCAACACGGAGGGGCTTCTCGCCTTCGCAAAAAATCCCGAGGCGGAGACGGAACTTCTCTCCTGTTTCCGCGAGCGGCGGGTGAAGAAGTGCTATCTCGCCCTCGTCGTCGGCAGAATGCCCAAACGCCACGCGGTGGAGGAGGCGTTCCTTATAAAAGACCCCGAAAGTTCCCTCGTAAAGGTGGGGAAGAAGAACGGGGAGAGGATCGTCACCGAATACACCGTCCTCGAAGAGAGAGGGGAGACGACGCTCTTGCAAGTCGTCCTTCACACGGGCAAAACGCACCAGATAAGGGCGCACCTCGCCTACCTTGCCCACCCCGTCGTCGGCGACAACAAGTACGGCGACGTCTCTTTCAACAAACGCCAACACTGTTCTCGGCAAAAGCTCGTCGCCAAATCCCTCGCCTTCAACTGCATGGGCAGCCTTTCCTATCTCAACGGCAGGGAATTTTTCTCCGAAAAAACTTTATAAATTTTTTGGAAAACGCTTGACAGGCGTTTTTCTTTGTAGTAATATATGAACAGTTATTCATATATTGATATAGGAGAAGCTATGACCAAGTGTCTGCATGAAAAGGAGCACGAGCTCGCGGCGAAGAACGCCCTTTCCAACATGCCGTCCGATGAGGAGACGGAGCGCGTCGCCGCCCTCTTCAAGTGCATTTCCGAGCCCTGCCGCCTCAAAATTCTGTTCGCGCTGAGGCATGGGGAACTTTGCGTTCTGCACATCGTCGAGGCGGTGGGGGGCACGCAGAGTGCCGTCTCCCATCAACTCCGCATCTTAAAAGCGCACGGCGCGGTGAAGGCGAGAAGGGAGGGGCAGAACATCGTCTACTCGATCGCGGACGAACATGTCGTCGCGGTGCTCTCGCTCGCTTGCGAACACTTGCACTGCAAACTGTGAGGGACTTATGAAAAAGACCGTTCGCATCAAGAATTTGGACTGCGCCGCCTGTGCCGCGGAGCTCTCCGAAGAACTCGAAGGCATCGAGGGGATATCGTCCGCCCATGCCGATTTCATCAACCAAAAGGTCTTTCTCGAATACGAGGGGGAAGAGGCGTTTCATATAGCGATCGAGAAAATTTCCCGTTTCGAGGACGTGGAGATCGTCGACGGCAACGCCCCCGTAAAGAAGGATAGAAAACTCAAAGAGCTCCTTTCGATCGGGATCTCGGCGGCATTTTTCGTGCCCGCGCTCGTGTGTCAGCTTGTCGGCGTGAACAAATGGGTGGCGTTCGGGCTCTTTCTCGCCTCCTTCCTTGCGGCGGGGTGGTCGGTCGTCTTGAAGGTGTTCAAGTTCCGCGGGTGGAAAAACATCCTCGACGAGAACCTGCTCATGACGATCGCGTCCGTCGCCGCCTTCGCCATCCAAGAACCCCTCGAGGGGGCGGCGGTGATGCTTCTGTATCAGATCGGGGAACTGCTGCAATCGATCGCGGTCGGCTCCTCGCGCGGGGCGATCGCGCGGCTCATGGAGATGAAGAGCGATTGCGCCGTCCGCCTCACCGAGGAGGGGCAGGAGGAGATCGACCCCGAAGAACTCTCGGCGGGCGACAAAATCTTGCTTCGAAAGGGGGATAAAGTCCCCGCCGACTGTAAAATTTTCGAGGGAAAGAGCGCGTTCGACGTGAAATCGCTGACGGGTGAGAGCGTCCCCAAAGAGGCGGAAGAGGGGGACGAACTGCTCGCGGGGAGCGTCAATTTGGGGAACGCCGTCAAGGCGGAAATCCTTCGCCCCGTCACCGAGAGCGCGGTGCAGAAGATCCTCGACATGGTAGAAAATTCCTCCGAAAAGAAGGCGAAACCCGAACAGTTCATCACGAAATTCGCCCGCATCTACACCCCCGTCGTGGTGCTGCTTGCGGTGCTTCTCGCCGTCGTTCCGCCCCTTTTCGACGGGTATAACTTCATGAAATGGCTGGTGCCCGCGCTCGAATTTTTGGTCATCTCCTGCCCGTGTGCCCTCGTCATCTCGGTGCCGCTCACCTACTTTTCGGGCGTGGGTGCGCTCGCGCGGTGCGGGGTCCTCGCGAAGGGCGCGGTGGGGCTCGACGCTCTCGCCAAGGTGAAGATCGCCGCGTTCGACAAGACGGGCACCCTCACCGAGGGGAAATTTTACGTGACGGAATTTGATGAACGCGCCTTAGATATCGCCGCCGCCGTCGAGAAGAACTCCTCCCACCCGCTCGCACAGGCGTTCCGCAGCGTGACGACGGAGCTCACTGCGACGGAGACGGAAGAGGTCGCGGGGATGGGGCTTCGCGCCAAAATCGAGGGGAAGCAAGTCCTCGTCGGAAGCGAGCGTTTTCTCCGCGCCGAAGGGGTGTTTTTCGACCCCATTCCCACATTTTCCGCCGTCATCTACGTTGCGGAGGAGGGGAAGTACGTCGGAAAAGTGGAGATCGAGGATAAACTTCGCCCCGACGCGGAGGGCACCCTTTCCGCCCTCAAAAAGGCGGGGGTGAAGAAGATCGCCGTGCTCACGGGGGACTCTCCCGAACGGGCGGAACGTGTCTCTTCCCTTCCCGTCGACGAAGTACATGCGGGGCTTCTTCCCGAGGAAAAGCTCGCCTGCGCCGAGCGGCTGAAAGAGGAGGGTGTTCTCCTGTACGCAGGGGACGGCGTGAACGATACCC
>CANPWF010000117.1 GCA_947581885.1 uncultured Clostridia bacterium | reverse complement strand
GGGGTGGTGCGCTCTTTTGGGAGTACGTACACTCACACCCCCTCAGTCACGCCCCAAGGGCGGGGCGTGCCAGCTCCCCCTCGAGGGGGAGCCGAGAGGGAGAGAGGCAAGGAGCGGGGAACGGAGTACGCGCCCCGCACCTCATCCTGAACGTAGTGAAGGATCCCGCCACACTCTATACATACATGCGTGTTGTGCGCCGTGCGAGATTTCTCGACTGCGCTCGAAATGAGGTGAGAGTATGGACGTGCATGTGTGTTGGTGGGAATGTACGGACTGCTATAAATACGTCACCCTGAGCCGAAGGGTCGTCTGCCCTTGACGAGCCTTCGAGTCGAACGGGTCACCTTATTTTTAAGAACATAAGTCTAAGGTGATTCCTCGACGACGCTGTCCGACCGTAAAGGGCACGCTCGGACAGCTGCTCGGAATGACGTGATTATACGGTGCCGTACGCCCCCTCGCATGGACGCGCCAACCCTGCACCTCATCCTGAACGAAGTGAAGGATCTCGCCCAACTCCATACGTACATGCGTGTTGGGAACCGTGCGAGATTTCTCGACTGCGCTCGAAATGAGGTGGGGGGTGGTGCGCTCTTTTGGGAGTACGTACATTCGGGCGCACGGCTCCTTCCCTCTTTGTGCAAATTGTACAAAAACGGGGGGAAAGTTTGTTCTCATTTCTACTTGAATTTTTCGTCGAAATATTGTAAAATAAGAGTATCAAACGATAATCCATAGGGAGGAAAATTATGTCCGGTCTTTTGCTCAAACACATCAACAAGGTCTATCCCGGCGGAAACCAAGCCGTCTTTGATTTCTGCCTCGACATTCGCGATAAAGAATTCATGGTCTTTGTCGGTCCCTCGGGCTGCGGCAAGTCCACGACGCTCCGCATGATCGCGGGTCTCGAAGAGATCACCTCGGGCGAACTGTATATCGACGGGAAGCTCGTCAACGACGTTGTCCCCAAGGATAGGGACATCGCGATGGTGTTCCAGAACTACGCCCTCTATCCCCACATGTCCGTGTACGACAACATGGCATTCGGCTTGAAGCTGCGCAAGGTTCCCAAGGAAGTCATCGACGAAAAGGTCAAAGCCGCGGCGGAGATCCTCGGCATCACCGATTATCTTTCCCGTAAACCGAAGGCTCTTTCGGGTGGTCAGCGTCAACGTGTCGCCCTCGGGCGTACGATCGTCCGCGAACCCAAGGTGTTCCTTCTCGACGAGCCCCTTTCCAACCTCGACGCGAAGCTCCGTGCGCAGATGCGTACCGAGATTTCCAAGCTCCATGTCCGCCTTGCGACGACGTTCATCTACGTCACGCACGACCAGATCGAAGCCATGACGATGGGCACCCGTATCGTGGTCATGAAAGACGGGTTCATGCAGCAGGTGGATACCCCTCAGAACCTTTACGACTATCCCATCAACCTCTTCGTTGCGGGCTTCATCGGCACCCCTCAGATGAACTTCTTCAAGGGTTCGACGCTCACCAAGAAGGGCAAGAAGGTCTATGTGAACTTCATCGGCGGGAACACGATCGTGCTTCCCGAGACGATGGTCGCGAAGATCAAGAATATCGACGAATATCTCGACACGGGCAAGGAAGTGACGCTCGGCGTTCGTCCCGAAGATATTCACGAGGATCAGGCGTTCATTTCGACCTCTCCCGATACCGTTGTGAAGGCGCGGATCGAAGTCATCGAAAAGCTCGGCTCCGAGATGCAGATCTACTGCGAACTCGACTATGAGAACGACAAGACGACCATTGTCGACAATGCTTCACAGATGATCGCGAAGATCTCCTCCCGCGCGACCGTTTCGCTCGGCGAAGTTGTGGAGCTTGCGTTCGACGCTCGCCATATCCACCTCTTCGACGGCGTGACCGAAGCGACGATGTTGGAGCGCGACGAGCACTACGACGTGATCCCCGAGAACGCGGAAGGCGCGGCGTTCGTTCCTCCTACACCGCAGGAGATGAAGGCGCAGATCGAGGCGGCGCGGGTCGTCACCAAGGAAATGAAGAAGCAGATGAAGCGCGACGAAAAGATGGCTGCCAAGAAGGCCGCTGCCGAAGCCGCCGCTTCCGAACAAGCGGAGGCTCCTGCGGAAGAGGGCACCGAAGAGGTTCCCGCCGAAGAGCCCACCGAAGAGAACAAAGACTAACCGATTTACCAAAGAGCGTCCGTGAAAGCGGACGCTCTTTTCTTCGTAATCGATTGACAAATTCCCGCAAATCGGCTAAGATAGAACGAAGAACTGCAAAGGAGGGAACATATGTGGTACGACGTGTTGCTTGACGCACTGCTCGATACGCTGTGGCTGTTTCCTTTTTTGCTGCTTTTATACATTCTCGTCGAGCTGATGGAGCACAACACGCGGGTGGGGAAGCCTTCCCGCGCACTCTCGGGGAAGTGGGCTCCGCTCCTTGGCACCGCGACGGGCATCGTACCCATGTGCGGATTTTCGGTGATGGCGGCGAAGCTCTGGAAGCGTCGGCACATCACCCTCGGAACGCTTTTGGCGGTGTTCATCGCCACGAGCGACGAGGCGGTGATCGTACTTCTCCTATCCTCGATGCCTTGGGCGGACAAGGCGTTCACCCTCCTCGGGCTCATCGGCAGTAAGCTCGTTTTGGGCATTATGGCGGGGTATCTCGTCGATCTTCTCGCGAGGCGTTCTTCCGCCCCTGCACCGCTGCCCTCCGCGGCTTCCTCTTCGACGGAAGAACTTCTTCCTAAGCAAGAAGAGGAGCACTGCGACCACTCGCACGAGGAGGACGACCACGAGCACGAGGAGGACGAGGACCACGAGCATGGGCACTGCGGCTGTGCGGAGCTCTCCGTCTGCGAGCACAAAAAGACGAGCACGCTCCGCCTGTACCTGCTTTCGCCCCTCGTGCACGCCCTCGAAGTTGCGGCGTTCGTTTTGCTTGTGAATCTTGCGTTCGGGTTTTTGTTCTTCGCCCTCGGCGAGGACAAGGTCATCGGCGCGATGCAGGGCGCGGGAAAATGGCTGCAACCGCTCATCTGCCCGCTCATCGGGCTGATTCCCAACTGCGCTTCGTCCGTCGCTTTGGCGGAAGTGTACGCGCTCGGCGGGATCGGGTTCGGGGGGCTGTTGGGTGGGCTCGTCACCAACGCGGGGCTCGGGTATCTTGCCCTGTTCGGGAAGGGGAAACGGGTGAAAGCCCCGCTCCTCATCTTGGCGGCGATGCTCGTCTTAGGGGTCGCGATCGGGTACGTTACCACCGCAATCGAGCTGCTTTTATAGGAAATAACAACTGTTATATATAAAAATAACGCCTGTTATAGCGTGAATATCGAGGAGAAGATCATGCGTCTTGCCCCAACCGTACCGATGACAAAGCCCGAAGGGGGGTACGGCGGCGGGACGTTTTCTTCTGCCCGCGAGGCTTATTTTTCTTTTCGGAAGAGGACGGCGGGGGAACTTCTCGTCGTCACGGACGGGGAGAGATTCCCCTTTCTTTCCTTTGCGACACAGTGCGGAAAGACGATCTCCATGGTGCTCGACGGTGCGGACGCTTTGCCGCTTTTTTCCGCGCCCGACGGGGTGGGAGGCGTTCTCGCGGCGGGGGACAGGGCGACCGTTCTCGCGGCGCGTGCGTTCTCCACGCTTAATCGGCTGCCCTGTACCCTGCTTCCTTCCGACGGCTCCATGGACGGCGTGTATGACCGAGCGTCGGAAGTGCCGATCGGGGGAGAACTTGTCTCCCTTCCGCTCGCGCATGCGGAAGTATTTTGGGACAAGGCGATACTCTCTTCCTCTCTCCCTACGGCGTACGCAAGGTTACTGTTATCTCGCCTCGCGGTGTTCGAACAGCGGGCGAAGGAAGTGCTCGGTCTCTCTAAACCGATCGATTTGGACCCGCTCTTTTCCGCGCTCTCCGTTTTGGAAGGGGAGCCATCCGCCGAGGAGATCATAGAGGCAAACGCCGAAGTTCGCCTTGCGGAAATAAAGGGCGCACCGCGGGGGGAAGGGGTGGTGCTTTCGGCTTCCTACCCCAAAAAATCCGACCCCATTCGCGCATTTTGCGAATTATTCGCTCTCTACTCGGCATTTTTCAAGAGGGGAAAACCGAGAAAATTTCTCGTGCCCGACTACGCCACGCGGGCAAAGCGGGCGGGGACAGCCCCCTCCGTTCCCCCCGACGGGGAGGCGTTCGCACGCCTCTGTATTGCCCTCGAAAAGCGGCGCGTAGATCTTGTGCGCATGCTCGATCCAATCGGGCGGGAGAAGGAGAGATGGCTCTTCTTCGAAGGCAAACTTTCGGGCAGGCGGTTCCTTTCCCAAAGGGATCTTTCCGCCCTTTCCCTTCTCCCCGAACGGAGCGGCGGGCTCTCCTGTATTATCCGCGATTTCGGGCTGATGGAGTGGAGTTGACAGAACTTCTTCCCCGTGATATAATAGAGAAAACGTTTGAAAGGTCCCGCGCCCGTGTATATAAAGGGAAAGCGGAACGGAGGATGGTATGCAGGAAGTAACCGTTTGCGAGAGGGAGCCGAAGCTCGTCTTTTCCCTTTCGGGGGAGATCGACGCGGAGAATTCGGAGGAGTTCTATGCCGAGGTGAGCGAGCTGTATTCGGTTTCGCCGCGGGATATCGTGTTCGAGTGCTCCAAGCTGTCGTTCATCGATTCGACGACGCTCGGTATTTTCGTCAAACTCTTCAAGAGCGTGCAAAAGGACGGGCACAGCGTGAAGCTCGTCGCCCTTCAACCGAGGCTGAAAAAGCTGTTCGAGATCTGCGCACTCGACAAGATCATGGAGATCGAGGGATGAAACGCCTACTTCAACTTGTGTTTTCGCTCGAAAGCGGGATCATGACGACGGTTCGCCTTGCAACGGGCGGGCTGGGTTCGCTCGTCGGGCTCGATCTCGACAAGAGCGAGGATTGCAAAGTGTGCCTCACCGAGAGCCTGCTCCTTCTCACCCACCGCGGCTATCCGCGGGCGAGGGTGGAATTCTTCGAAGAGGACGGGCTGTTCGTGCGGGCTTCGGGGGAAGGAGAACCCGAAGAGAAGGGGGAATTCCCCGAGGATGAGATCTCCTATGCCCTGCTCGGTGCCCTCAACGAGAGCGTTGCGAGCCGAAAACAGGACGGACGGCTTTCGGAAATCTCCTTCCGCTTTGGTAAATAATGGACGAAAACGAGCTTTTCAGGCGGTATAGGGAGACGGGGGACATCGCGCTCCGCAATGAGATCGTCGAGAATAACCTTCACATCGCGTCGATTTTGGCGAAGAAATTCGTCGGGCGCGGGGTGGAGTACGACGATCTCTTTCAGGTTGCCTCGCTCGCGCTCATTAAGGGCGTGGAGCGGTTCGATCCCGCCATGGGGCTCAAATTTTCCACCTTCATCACCCCCACGATCGCAGGGGAGATCAAGAACTACTTCCGCGACCGTTCCCGCCTCGTGCATTTGCCCCGAAAGGTCTCAGAACTTCGGGCAAGCGTGAAGAAGGCGGCGGAGGAACTTCTCGCCGAAACGGGCAAAAAACCTACGGCTGCCGAGATCGCAAAGCGGCTCCATGTCGACGAGGAAGAGGTCCTTCGCGCGGAGGAGGCGGGGAGCGTCGTCTCTCTCGATCGCCCCGCG